>PXEI01000339.1 GCA_003564775.1 Spirochaetaceae bacterium | reverse complement strand
GGAACAGGATTTGTCGGCGTGAACATAGCCGAGGAGCTTCTCGATAGTGGATACGATGTTGTCCTGTTCGCGACTGAACCACCCATTAAAGAAGCAGATGAAACCCTCAAAGGGAAGAAAGGAAGTTGTGATTTTGTGGCGGGTGATGTCCTTAACGGCAAGCTGCTTGATGACGTCATTGCAAAGCATAAGATAGATACCATAATTCATGCCGCGGTTATTACTCCCGACTCGGAGCGGGAAAAAGACCAGAGCAAACTAATTGCCCAGGTGAATTACATGGGGACAATCGAGGTGCTGGAAGCGGCCCGGCGGAACACGGTAGACCGTGTGGTGTATCTCAGCTCCGGCTCGGTCTACGGACAAGCAGCATTTGACGACGAGCGGCTGAGCGAAGCAGATACTCACCCCCGACCGGACGCGCTGTACGGAATTAACAAGTTTGCCTCCGAGCTCGTAGCGATCCGATATCGCGAAATTTTTAACATGAATATTGTGGTAGCTCGTCTCGGGGGCGTTTTTGGTCCCTGGGAACGGTTTACCAGTTTCCGGGATACCCTGAGCGGTCCATTTTTTGCCACCCGCCTTGCGGTACTTGGTGAGAAAGCGCTGCTGCCCCGCCCTGGCTCCAAAGACTGGGTGTACAGCCGCGATATAGCAAAAGCCCTCAAGGCGATCCTTGATGCTTCAAGTCTGAAGTACGAACGCTATAACCTCAGTTCCGAGTACGTCTGGACTGTCGCGGACTGGTGTGGGAAACTCAAAGAAGTGTTTCCAACATTCGATTACAAGATCGTAAGCGATCCGAGCGAGGCGAACATCGACTATTTTGATGACAGGGACAGAAAGCCGCTCCTTATTGAGAGGCTAAAAGACGACGTAGGTTATATGCCACAGTACGATCTGGACAAGTCTTTTGCCGACTACATGGACTGGATTGGATCTCACTCACAGTTCTGGATTAACCCGTAACGGTTTATGAGCAAGAGTATTAACAACGACATAACGAGGTGCAGGAATTGAAAATTACGGTAGCTAAACAGGTTATTAGGTGGTTGGGTGAACATGGGATACGGCACATCTTCGGTACCCCAAGTGGGGCATGGTTGCCGTACATGCAGGCAATGCACAAGGATGACGACGTAGAATTTGTTCTCGTGAGTAACGAAGCAACTGCGGGATTTATGGCGTGTGTGTACGCATGGCTGAAAAAAGTCCCCGGAGCGTGTTACGCGACGATCGGCCCGGGCGCCACTAACCTGTCTACAGGAGTTGGCGCCGCGCTTCTGAATCGGGCACCAGTCCTCTGTTTTACAACCGAGGCTCCCCGCGCGATGATTGGACGAACCGTTCAGATGGCTATCGATCAACAGAAGCTCTATGAACCTTTGACAAAGTTGACAATGCGGCTTGACCCCGACCGCGTATATGAGCAGATGGATGAAGCGTTTGCCCATGCTGTATCCGGCGTGCCCGGCCCCGTACATATTGGCCTGCCCGAGGACCTGGCGGGGATCGAGATTGAAACACATAGTCGCCCGGCTTCTATAAAGGACCCTCTCACCGTTGACGCCATCCCGGCCTCTATGCTGGATGAAATGGAAAGCTGCTTGAGCAAAGCACGCCTTCCGGTGCTGGCAATTGGACTGGGTGCTGTGCGGGCAGGTTGTTCGGACACAATCAGGATCATAGCCGAAAAGCACCAGATCCCGGTTGTTCTTACGCCAATGGCCAAAGGCATGCTGCGCGAGGATCACCCGGCCTATGCGGGTGTGCTGTTTCACGCCCTGAGCGACCAGGTGGCACAGACGTACAAGCAGGCAGATCTCATAATTGGAGTCGGATACGATCCTGTTGAGTTCAACTACGAGGCCTGGATGCCGAATGTACCGCTCCTGCATATCGACGTGAAGCCGGCGGATATTGATCGGTCGGAGTATCCGGAGCTTGTCAACGTAGTTGGTGAAATACCGGGTGCACTCGAACGCCTGGCGAACATGAACGCAAGCGGTTCTGACTGGGACTTTGACGCGCTTGCCGTCAGACGCAAAACTATGTTCAGCGCGTTTGTGCCACAACCAGGTCGTTTTGGACCGCTTGCGGTACTGCAAAGTCTACGGGAGAAGTTGCCTGAAGACGGGATTATGGCATGCGACGTCGGGGCTCACACTCACCTCATTGGTCAGATGTGGCCTACTCCGGCTCCGTACACGCTGCTCATGGATAACGGCTGGTCTTCAATGGGTTTTGGAGTACCGGCGGCAATTGCGGCAAAGCTCTGTGAGCCGAACCGCGAAGTGGTCTGCGTAACCGGCGACGGCGGGTTTCTCATGATGGCAGGTGAAATGGCCACCGCCCGCAGACTCGGCTTGCGAATCATCTTCGTGGTCTTGTGCGACTACAGCCTCGACCTGATCCGGATCAAGCAGGAACGAAAGGGGTTCGACTCATACGGAATGGACCTCCGGGAAAAGACCGCGCTGGACGAGGGAACCTTGTTCGGAGTACCCATTATTAATGCCCATGATGAGGAAACGTACCAACGGGCGTTATCGACCGCTTTTGAGGAAGACGGGCCGGTCATCATCCAGGTACTAGTTGATTCCAGCGAATACAACGACCTGATTCTTCGCCCGCACAAGTAGAACCTGGTACTCCTCAAGGCCGCTTGACGCGGCCTCTGCGGGGTATCGCTGCGCCCCCTGGTGCGGGGGAGTACGGTGTGGTGGTGGCGGCTGCTTCGGCCTTTAGGCGCTCAACGAGCCAGACCTTAATGATTGACTGTCGAGTAACCCCAATACGAGCCGCCTCCCGGTCTAATGACTCAACAACCCATGACGGAAAATC
>PXEI01000416.1 GCA_003564775.1 Spirochaetaceae bacterium | reverse complement strand
TATCTACCGCGTCTTTGCCGGTGCGCTGGCTCTGGCCCATGCCGTCACGGATAACCTTGCCGCCGCCGAACTTGACCTCATCACCATACGTGGTGTAGTCACGCTCGACGCGAATCAGCAGCTCTGTATCACCCAGCCGCACACGGTCACCGGTTGTGGGGCCGAACATGTCCGAGTAGGCGCTACGGGAAATTGTGTTACTCATTTTTTGTTCTCCTTAAGCGGCCCCATCACACGACCCTTGAAGCCATACACTACGCCATCGCCGGCGTAGCGAACCAGTTGTACTGTGCGTTCCTGGCCGGGTTCAAAGCGCACCGCGGTGCCAGCGGGGATATCCAGACGGAAGCCGCGCGCTGTTTCACGATCAAAGGTCAACGCGTCATTGACCTCGTAGAAATGGTAATGGGAAACTACCTGAACCGGCCGGTCACCGGTGTTGGTGACAGTCATCGAGGCGGTGTCTCGACCTTCGTTCAGAATGATATCGCCGTCGGCGAGTAGTGTCTCTCCGGGAATCATGACGTCCTCCTTAGCGTATTGGTTCGTGGACGGTTACGAGCTTGACTCCGTCCGGGAACGTGCTTTCCACCTGGACGTCCGGAATCATTTCCGGGACTCCCTCCATAACGTCCTCTCGGGTGAGGATTTCTCCGCCCAGGGTCATAAGCTCGGCAACGGTCTTGCCTTCGCGTGCGCCTTCCATGATAGCTGCCGAGATCAGAGCCTTGGCCTCTGGGTAGTTCAGCTTCAGCCCCTTGGCCTGGCGCCGTTCGGCAAGCAGGGCGGCGGTGAATAGCAGCAACTTGTCCTTTTCACGTGGTGTGAGTTCCATATTTACTCCTCCGAAGTAGGTTAGGTTTTCCAGATACGGGGCGGCACCGGGACTCGATCCATGATCGGCTCTCGCAGCAGCGCCCAAGATTGTTCCAAGACACCCCGAACTGCCTCGGCTCCAGGCCCAAGGCACCGCAGCAGGAGCACATCACCAATGCGGGTGATCCCAAGATGCAGACCCGGTGCTACTGTGACTGCCTCACGCAGCATGCCCTCAAGGCTCTCCGGTGCTGGGGTCGCGACCAGGGTGCCAATGGCCGGATGGCCTCCAAGACCCCATGGCCGGGTCAGCAACGGATCTCCATGAACGAGGTTGAGACGCTCGTGCACCAGCCGGACGCCCTCACGCTCAATGACCAGATCCTGCAGGCAGTCGCCCTGCTCAAAGTGGTCGCCGCTTCCCGGGCGGCCCAGGCAGACGATATCCCATGCACAGAGACGGGCACCGGCACCCAACCGGAAGCTGTTATACAGTGCGGTTCTGGATCGGCCATGCAGAATGGTCTCCATGGGCAGAAACTCCAGTGACGCACCGGCTGCAACAGTGAAGGTTTGCTGTTGGTGGGCTAAGGCCCCAGCACTACGATAGAACTTGGCTGCAGCCGGTGTTGTGAGCAACGCGTGGGCCCCAGGTTCAACATTCACCTCCAGCTGCAGACGGTCGCCGCCAACCACGCCGCCCGGCGGGTGAATGATGTAGCTATGGCAGACATCACCTTCCGGGTGAAAGCTCCGCTGCACCAATAACGGCCCCTGATGCCGCCGGTGTGCGAGCACGGTGCGTCCGCCGCGCAAGCGGTAACAGAGTTGGAGGTAGCCTAGCCAGGCTGTATTCATGCTTGTCTTGGTGTTGAGTGTCGTTGGTATCTCAACCACTACTTATGGTACCTCCGCGTGCAACTCTATCGTCGGTGTCTCTCCCCATACCTCATGCAGATGATCTGCCTTCGATGTAGGATAGGAAAATCAATAAAGGAGAACAAGGCGGAAATCTGGCGAATTGGGGAATCCAGGATCAAAAACTGATCAAAACAGGCATGTTTTATGGAGGCGCAGCACTCTTCCCGAGCCAAAAGAAACAATGGGTGGCATCTTCAAGCTTTGTTTTCCTGAATGTCGCCGATGCAGACGTATTTTATTTCGGTGTAGTCATCAAGGCCGTACCTGGACCCTTCACGCCCAAGGCCTGATTGCTTAAAGCCACCAAAAGGGATAGGGGCACCAGTGAATTTATGCGTATTAACCCCCACCATGCCGTAGTCAAGGCCGTCACTGACACGCATACAGCGGCCAATGTCGCGGCTATAGACGTAAGCCGCAAGGCCGTAAATGGTGTCATTGGCCTGCTGTATAACCTCTTTTTCATCTTTAAAGGCGGCGAGAGCGGCCACAGGCCCGAAGGTTTCCTCGTGCCAGATTTTCATGTCAGGGGTGACGTCCACCAGTACTGTTGGCGCGAAGAATGTAGGCCCAAGGTCTGGCAGGCGATGGCCGCCGGTGAGGCATTTTGCTCCTTTATCCAAAGCATCCTTCACGTGCTCTTCGCTTTTTGCTGTGGCCGCCTCGTTCATAAGTGGGCCAATATCAGCTTTTTCGTCGGTGCCGTGGGCAACCTTCAACTTTTTCACCGCTGCTGCATATTGTTCGCAAAAGGCTTCGTGCACATCTTCATGGACAAAAATGCGGTTGGCTGCGAGGCAGTCCTGTCCGCTGGTGGAAAACTTGGCGCCCACAGCGCCAGCAACCGCTACATCAAGGTCAGCGTCAGCAAAAACCAGAAGCGGTGCGTGCCCCCCAAGCTCCATAGACACCTTCTTAACCGTGCTACTGCACTGCTCAAGGAGCAAACGCCCCACACCTGTAGACCCTGTGAAGCTCAGCTTTCGCACGGTGTCGCTTTCGGTGAGAACCTTGGCAATGGGTTTTGAGTTCCCTGTCACAACTGAGAACACCCCTTTGGGCACGCCTGCCTGCTCGGCCAGCACCGCCAGCGCCAGCGCTGAAAACGGT
>PXEI01000457.1 GCA_003564775.1 Spirochaetaceae bacterium | reverse complement strand
GGGGGTGGGCCTGGACGGTGGTGAAGTCTTCTACGGTAACATAGGTTCCTATGAGCGTATGGTGAACACGGTCATTGGTGATAACGTGAACTCCGCAGCGCGCCTGGAAGGGCTTACCCGAGTGTACCGTGTGCCCATTATCTGCTCGGAGTACGTAAAAACCGAGGTGCTGTATACTGCTGCCGACGAGTATGAGTTTGTGGAGCTCGACAAGGTTCAGGTGAAGGGAAAGACTCAAGGAAAGCGGGTGTACTGGCCAATTAAGCGCGAGCATCTCACCGAAAGCATGATTGAAGATATCGAGCGTTTTAACACCGGCCGCGACGCCTATTATGAGGGCGACTGGAAAACAGGACTGGCGGCAATGAAGCGCTGCGGTCTTGCGATAAGTGAGGTGTTTGTAGAACGCATGAAAGGTGCACGCGTACCTGAGGACTGGAACGGCATATGGACAATGAAAGAGAAGTAAAACACCTCGTTGAAAAGAGCAAAATGCTCTTTCTTCAGGAGATCATTGAAGACTTTCGGCGCCGTCAGAGTCAGTATGATTTAGGCACCGAGTTTGCAAAGACCAAGAAGAACAGAACCATTCTTGTACCAGCAGTTGTTGGGGTTCTGGTGTTGTTCTTTGCGCTTTCGGCGGTCGCCATAACGTGGTACATAGAGGAACTGACCTCGGACATAACTGTAAGCATAGACGAGTTTGCCGATGTGAACCTCCGTGAACTGTTAGACTCGGCGCGCAGGCTCGAGGCCGAGATAGAGTCGGCACAACGGGTGCGAGTGGAGCTCACTCGTCGTCGTGACCGTGAAATTGCACAGGTTGAAACTCAAGCTCAGCGTGATATAGATCTCCTTACCACCCGGGACATCTCGCCGCAACAGCGCTCACAACAGGCCGCGCAGATTCGCGCCACTGCAGAAAGCCAGATTGAGGAAATCCGTGCCCAGTACGCAGGCGAACTCGATGAGCTTGATGTTGAGATTGAGGCTCTTTCAGCACAGGCCGCTCAGTACGATGCACGGCAGGTTGAACAGGCTCGGGAGCGTGAGGCTCAGCTGGACAGCCAGCGGCGGTTGTTTGAACTAGAGATGCAAGAGCAGGCTGGCGAGTACGAACAAAGGATTGAGCAGCTCATGGTTGAGCACGAACAACAGGTTGCCGAGCTCGAAAACCATGCGGCGAACCTTGAGGAAGGTCTGCGTGCAGCACATCAACGCGAGATTAGCTCCCTCATACTTAGGTACAACCCACGCTTCCAGGAGGGTGATGTTGCGGATGTGCTGTCGCGGCAGCCGTCGGTTGACTCATTCGCTGATGTATCGCTGACCGAGCACTCACGTTTCCTTGCTGACGAGGGCATTTTAAGTGAGGCCGAGTTCTCGGAACTCGTGCAAGATATCAATGAGTTCCGAGTGCTTGTTGGAGCCTTGAGGAACGTCCCGTATAGAAATCGGGTGCCGGATGTGCTTGCGGGAATTGAGAGCCGCGCGGCGGCCGTTATTGGACGCTATGAGGTGCTGCGCAGCGGATTTGCAGACTCAGTAGCCATGCGCGACGCGCAAATTGCGAGACATGAACAAGAACTTGCAACTGAGCGTGCGCGCTTTCGAGTTGCGCTTGAGGAGCAACGGGCGCGCTTTGGTGCCGAGACCGAGCGGTTCCTGTCTGCAATGGAAGCACTCACCTCGGACAACAGGGAGAACGGCTATATCGTAGACGCGCGAGACACCGACGAAATCTATGTCTTTATGGACAGACTGCATGAGCTGGAAGTTGGCGGTCAAGGTTACGTTTTTCGTCGAGACGATGAGTTACTCGCAGTGATCGAGTTTATTGGAGCAGGCAGTCCGGCGCGGGCACGACTTGTGGAGTTGTACGAAGACACGGGGCTTCGGCCCTTTGACCGCGTACTGCTCCAGTTGCAGTAGGGAGTGAGAAGAGTGAAAGGAATAAAAAGAGCCACAGCGCTTCTGGTTGTGTTATTGGTGGTATCTGCTTCGCTTGGTGCCGTAGAGTTTGCAGACTACGGTCTGACCGTACTTGGAGAACGTACTGAAGACGGGCTTCGTCTTACAACGCTTCGGGATGAACGTGGGCGCGAGTTTACCTTCGGTGCCGACGCTGCGGTTGGTGAGGCTGAGATAGCGATTGTCGACCAGATTGTGAACCTTGTTTTTGGATTCGACTCCATGGAGATTGACGAGCTGCGGATTGTAGTTGGTGAGCGCAGAGTTAGTGTACAGGTTAGGCCACGGAACTTTGTCCATGATGGGGTAGACCTTGGGGCACTCACTCCGGCAGGAGTCCAGTTTTATTTTGTTGACTACCTTGAGTACGATTTCCGCATGCTGGTGCGCGGGCTGTTCTTACGATTGCGCGGTCAGTTTGTGAATGAGGAACTGCTGCTTGAACGACTGGTCCGAGCAGCCCGAAATCCTGAGCAGTTTCTGCAAAGTCAGAACCCTGAGTTTGTGTTGTCGCGGATCCATGAGCTCGAGCAGGAACTGGTTGAAGTGCGACAAGAGCTTTACGACTCAAACAGAGAACGTGAACGAATGAGCGAAGAGCTGGAACTGACGCGAAACGCTGTGTTGGTGTTTGAGAACCGTTCGCTGTTCGGGTCGCTTCGTATTCCCGACGCCGGTGCTGTAGCTCGGCTCATTGAACTCAAGAATGAAACTCCTGGCTTGAATCAGGATGATATGAGGGCTCGTCTGGAGGCAGAAGGGTACTCGGTCTCAAGCAAAGAGGTGTTTCTCATATATAGTCTCTACTTCAATGAGTTCGAGTAGCCCGGTTAGAAGGCCCTGTTGCACAAGCTCGGCATACCACGTATAGTGGTGCCACTCCACCACAGGTAGAACGAAACAAAGGAAAAAATTGTATGGGTGTAGATATATCCAAGATGCGTAACATCGGCATCAGTGCTCACATTGACTCAGGGAAAACCACCCTGACAGAGCGAATCTTGTATTACTGTGAAAAAATTCACGCGATCCACGAGGTGCGTGGCAAAGACGGTGTGGGAGCCACCATGGACTCCATGGAGCTTGAGCGCGAACGCGGTATCACAATTGCCTCGGCTGCAACGAATGTAACCTGGGACGGTCATCCCATTAATATTATCGACACACCCGGACACGTCGACTTCACAATCGAGGTCGAGCGGAGCTTGCGCGTTCTTGACGGCGCAGTACTTGTCTTGTGTTCGGTCGGTGGTGTGCAGTCACAGTCCATAACCGTAGATCGGCAGCTCGCTCGATACAAGGTTCCGTTTGTTGCATTTATCAACAAGTGTGATCGAACCGGTGCGAATCCCCTTAAGGTCCGTGAGCAGCTTGAGCAAAAGCTCGGACACAACGCAGTGATGATGCAGCTTCCAATCGGCCTTGAGGACAAGTTTGAGGGCATTATCGACCTGGTAGGCATGAAGGCCTGGTTTTACGAAGGCGCCAGCGGCGAAGAACGCCGTGCAGCCGAGATTCCGGCCGAGTACATGGAAGAGGCCGAACGTCGCCATGAAGAGATTATCGATGCAGCAAGCATGTTCTCTGATGAACTGGCCGAGGCATTTCTAGACGGCGAGGTCGAAGAAGAGCTCATTCACGAGGCTATCCGTAAGGGTGTTTTACGTCGGCAGTTATGTCCGGTGTTCATTGGTTCGGCCTACAAGAACAAGGGTGTACAGACCTTGCTTGACTCGGTTGTTCGGTATCTGCCAAATCCGACCGAAGTTGAAAATGAAGCCCTCGATCTGGACAACAACGAGACTCCGGTGAAACTCACCGCAGATTCAGAGGCGGCTACGGTAGCCTTGGCCTTTAAGTTGGAAGAGGGGCAGTACGGGCAGTTAACCTATGTGCGGGTGTACCAGGGCTCCATTCGTAAAGGCACGGAGCTCTTCAATGTACGGTCCAAAAAACGGTTTAAGGTAGGCCGGCTCATTCGGATGCACTCCAACCATATGGACGACATCTCTGAGGCGCCTGCCGGTGATATCGTCGCTGTATTCGGCGTTGACTGCGCTTCAGGCGACACCTTCTGCAAAGCAGGGCTTAACCTGTCTATGACATCGATGTACGTCCCTGAGCCGGTAATCTCGCTTGCTATAGAGCCAGTCGACAAGAAGGCCGCAGATAACATGGGTAAGGCTCTAAACCGCTTCACCAAGGAAGACCCAACATTCCGCACCTATGTTGACCCTGAGTCGAATCAGACAATTATTCAGGGTATGGGTGAGCTGCATCTCGATGTCTACATTGAACGCATGAAGCGCGAGTATAAGGCTGAGGTACAGACTGGAATGCCACAGGTTGCGTATCGTGAGGCAATTAGCTCCATGGTTGAGTTTGACTACACTCACAAGAAACAAACCGGTGGTTCTGGTCAGTACGGACGCGTAGCCGGGTTCATTGAACCGCTTGATGAAGGTGATTACGAGTTTGTGGATGCGGTCAAGGGCGGTGTTATTCCAAAGGAGTATATTCCTTCATGTGATAAAGGGTTCCGAATGGCCATGCGCCAGGGCACTCAGGTTGGCTTTCCAATCATTGGCGTTCGAGTGACCATTAATGACGGAAGCACTCACCCGGTAGACTCTTCCGACATGGCGTTCCAGCAGGCCTCCCTTGCGGCGTTCAGGTCGGTATATGAGAAGTCCAAGCCGAAGATCCTTGAACCGATAATGAAGGTGGCCGTTGAAGGGCCAACCGAGTTTCAGGGCAATATCTTTGCAAGCATCAACCAGCGCCGCGGTCTGATTCTTGCGTCCTCCGAGGATGGAGCGTTCTCACGCGTTGAAGCCGAGGTTCCATTGAGCGAGATGTTCGGTTATTCCACGGTGCTTCGTTCGCTTACGCAGGGTAAGGCGGAGTTTACGATGGAGTTCTTGAAATACGGCAAGGTACCGGAGTCCATCTCGGACGAACTGAAGACCGAGTACCGCAAAGCCCGTGAAGCCGGCCAAAAGTAAGGGAGGAAGCACCATGATCAAGTCTGAACTGGTAAAACGAAGTCCATTGCGCATTCTTGAACAGTCGATCCATGGAGGACTCGGCGCCGGAAATATCGGCGTGTTCTCATCCCCTAAAGGACTTGGAAAGACGGCATGTCTGGTACATATCGCTACCGACAAGCTCTTTCAGGGTCAGCATGTTATCCATGTCTCGTTTGCAGCACGAACCGATCACATCATTCGCTGGTACGAGGACATCTTCGGAGAGATCGTAGATAAACCCGATCTACGTGAAGCTATGGACGTGCATGATGAGATCATTCGCAATCGCGTGATCATGAACTTTTCTCAAGATGGCACGAATGCAACGCAGCTCCTTCGCAGTTTGCGAGCCATGATCACCGACGGTGGCTTTGCGGCGGACGTGCTCATTGTTGACGGATACGATTTCGAGAAGGGTACTCCCGACGACATTTCGGCTATCAAGTCCTTTGCCGAGGAGCTCGGTATTGCTGTGTGGTTTAGTGCTTCTAGCCCGGACGATCCAAGTAGTGTTGATGAGCGAGGTGTTCCGAGCTATCTCAGTAGTTATCTGGATATCATCTCGGTGCTCATAACCCTGGAGGCAACTCCGGAGTACATCAAACTGAGACTCGTAAAGGATCATCAGAAAATTATGGGTGACGACCTGCATGTCAGGCTCGATAGCAAAAGTCTATTGATCGTGGAGAAGTAGTCCCGGAGTCCTTGTTTTCTCCGGACCTAAGCAGTTTTCGTTTGTACGTTTGTTTGTTGACGCGGTGGCTCCAGTCTGTGGGTCACCGCGTTTTTTTTACGCCTCTCCGTTTGCACCACTGGGTGATGGGACACACGCTGCAGCGGGGTGACTGTGGCGTACAGGTGTTCTGGCCGAAATAAACAAGAATCTCGTTCAGCTCTATCCAGTGTTTTTTCGGAAGGATCTGTTGCAGCGCAATCTCCGTTTCATCCGGCTTGCGGGTGTCTATCCACCCTGCACGGTTGGCAATCCGGTGCACATGGGTATCCACGCATATCGCTGGTATGCCGTACCCGAGCCCAAGCACCAGGTTAGCGGTCTTTCTGCCGACGCCGGGAAGCGCAAGCAACCCCTCGGCCGTGTCGGGCGTGTGGCCGCCATGCTCGCGCACCAGAATTTCTGCACAACGAAGCATGTTTTGTGCCTTGGTGCGATAGAAGCCAGCCGGGTAGATGAGTTCGCTTATGCGAGCCTCCGGTAGGTGCAGCAGGGCTTGCGGAGTGTCGGCGAGTTCCAAGAGGCGACGTGAAGCCGCCAGGGTAACGTCGTCCTTTGTTCTGAGAGAAATGATTGTGGCTATGAGGACATGAAACGGCGCCATTGGGCCACGGGCAATACGTGAGACCGAGGGAAGTTCCGCTTCGCTCGGCCTGCCGATAAGCCCAAGAATGGTCGCCCAGGGTGGTGGCTCTTGAGTGGGAGAATCAGATGTCGATATCGTCGTCATCGAGGTCTTCCTCCTCGACGCGTTCACTTTCCTTGCTTTTTGCGTTGGCAGCTTCGGCTTCGAGACGGGAGTAGATCATTTGTTCTACCTCGTCCTTGCTCTGCTTGAGCGAAAAGGAGACCTCATCTACCAAGAGCTTAAGCGCATTGTCAAACAGCTTGCGCTCAAGAATAGGGAGTTCCTTTACCTTACTCCGATGATAGAGGGTACGCACAACAGTAGCAATGTCGAGCACGCTCCCTTGTTTGAGGAGGTCCAGGTTCATTTGGTATCGCAGTTTCCAGTCGGCGGGTACCGGCTCGTAAGCCTCGGAAACCAGCTTGAGGGCCTTCTCTGCCTCTTTTTTGGGAACTATGGCGCGTATTCCAAGTTCTTCAGCCTTGTCGACCGGTACCATGACTGTCATGTCTGATACCTCAAGATAAATTACATAGTACAGCAGCTCTTGCCCTTTGAACTCCCGCTCTTCGATCGATATAATCTGACCGACGCCCTGAAGCGGGTAAACAATCTGCTGCTGATCTTTAAACGTAGTAGTACGTTTGCCAGCGCTCTTCTTCATTTGGGCGAGTATAACGGAATCTTGACGTCTCGTCAAAGGGCGTGCTGCTCCAATACGGAGCCCCGCTTTCTAAGAGGCCCGGCCCGGGAATGAGCCAAACTATGGGAGATGTACATGACCACTCGAGCTGCTGCGGTACGGCGGATTTTTGCAATGCTCACGTTCCCGGCTTTGCTTCTGGCCATCATTGTTCCGGTCTTAACCCATCGTGAAACGTTGTGGAGAATCCTGAGTACACCGGAGGCCCTGGGACAGTTCCTAGAGGAGTCCGGTACCGTTGTGTCGCTGGCGTACATAGGGTTTCACGTGGTGCGCGCCTGGATCTTTTTTATACCTGGCGACGTTCCCCAGGTAGCCGGGGGCTATCTTTTTGGGTGGAGCTGGGGCTTTGTGTATACAATGATTGGCCTGGCAATTGGCAATTTTACTACATTCATGACCTCACGACATCTTGGTGTGCCCTTTGTTCGGGAGGTTGTCGGGCAAAGGCGTTTTAATCGCTTCTATGTCGTTGCTTCCGGCGCCAAGGCGCAGGTGGGGTTTCTTTTCCTGTTTCTTATTCCAGGCTTTCCAAAAAATGTTTTGAGCTTTATTGCTGGTGTTTCGCCCATCAAGGCTAGCGCCTTCATGTTCATCTCACTCTTGGCGCGCGCACCCGGAGTTTTAGGGAGCTCAATTATTGGGAGTGCGGCCGCAGACAGGCAGTTCACCGTTGTGGTCGCGGTCTACAGCGTTGGGGGTGTTCTTGCTCTGCTGGGGTTGATTTATCGTAAGCGCGTGGAGCGTTGGATAATTCGCCTATCTCGGTCACGCGATGCCGTGATAGACCCGCAAACTACGGGCGATAGCGAATAACACCTGGTGCGGCGCGGCGTTCGCCCGGGCGAAGAGTCTTGAACGGATGGATATCAAGTGGGTTTGGAAACCAGCCGTCAACAAACTCAAGATCAATGAGATTGACTGCTGGCGAGTGACTGATAGGAAGCACCACAGCGGTGTCCAGCAGGATGGACTCGGCCTCGGCCATCGTCCGGTAGCGTTCTTCACCCGTTTGCTGCACCGAGCTACGCAATAGCGACTCGTAGGCCTGGTCGGCAAACCCCGCTTCGTTCAGATTACTTGACGCAGTCCACAACTGAAGAAAGGTCAGTGGGTCTGCATAGTCTCCAATCCAGCTGATAGATCCCAGTGTATAGTCTTCATTGGTTTTGAGTGCGTCGTAGTATCCTGGATGAGCAACCACCTGGTGCGAAACATCCAGGCCAATGCTATCGAGCCAGCTGTCCCTCAGGATCTGAAAAATGCGATCGTTCTCACCACCGCCGGGGGTGAGGAGTACTAGTTCCGGCAGGCCGTCACCGCCTGGGTAGCCTGCCTCGTCCAGGAGTTCCAACGCAGCCTGCGTGTCCTGCTGTTGTATTCCCTCAGGTGCCGGATAGTTAGGAATGGGCGGTACCAATGTGTGTCCGGGTGTGAAGTGAAACTCCGCGTCGCGGAGAGAGTCCCAGGGTAGCAGCAGCGCCAGCGCTCGCCGCACCAAGGCGTTGTCCCACGGCTCCTCAACAACGCGGAAGAAGAAGTAACTTGTGGAGAACATGGGGTTCACCACGATCGTTTCACGGAAGCGAACCTCCGAAAGCATGTATCCGGAATGAATCCAGTCGATGTACCCCTCGTTGAACATTGATGTCTGCCGGGAGGGGTCCTCGGCAAAAAGAAGCTGTATCTCGTTGAAGAACACGTTTCGTGTGTCCCAGTAGTGAGGATTGCGCTTAAGAAGCAGTTCACGTGGAGCAGTCTCGGCCAGTGTGAACGGGCCGTTCCCGACGAAGGTTTCTTCATCTACATTCGGCGAGTCTCCGGTGCGGAAGGTTTCCAGCTGTTTTGGATGCAGCACGGCAAAGCTATGATGAGGTAGAATCTGCCGGAAGTGTGGCGCGCGCTCGTGCAGGCGAACTTCAAGAACTCCATCCTCAATCACTTCAATCCCAATGGTGCTCCGGTCGGTCACGGTACCGTCACGGTACGCCTCTACTCCCTCAATGACGTCAAACAGAAACGAGTATGCCGAGGCGCGTTCAGGCTCAATCATGGTAAGCCAGGTTTCCCTGAAGTGCTCGGCGCTAACTGGGTCGCCGTTTGAGTAGCGTGCGTCCTCTCGCAGGAAAAAGCGGTAGGTGAGGCCATCCTCGCTCACCTCCCAGCTGCGAGCAACGCCGGGTATAGGGCGCAGCGTAATTGGATCATACACAAAAAGGCCTTCGTACAACCCGGTAAATATTTGGGCCTCGGTAGAGGTAAAGCTTGTGAGAGGGTTTAAACTGACATTTCCGTCATGCATACCCACCGTAAAGCGACGGTCGGCCGAAGCATAGCTTACGCCAGATAAGCTCATGAACAGGAACAAACCTAGCAGTATCTTTCGCAGCAGCGTTGTAGTCCTCACCGGTTGGCTCCTTTGGTCCGTAGCGTGCATACTCCCTACCATCATACTGCGGCGCCAGCCCGGTATCAAGGATAACGCCCGGTTGCCAGCATTCGCACTGCTTCTAACTTGCATTGCCAGCATGGAAAAGGCTATTCTGTTTGTCATGAAAACGAACAGATTTCAAGGTGCTGCGGTAGTCGCGGCGGTTCTCCTGTTTTTTGCGGCAACCGTACCTTACCTGCATGCGCAGCAGCAGGATTGGAGCATATATACCTGGGAAACCAGTCTTGAGCAGGCTCTGGCGCAGGCAGCGCGGGAAGATAAACAGGTTCTGGTGTTCTTTGCGGGTTCCGACTGGTGCAGCTGGTGTGACCGGCTCATGGTAGAGGTTATTGAGACCGACCGCTTCCAGTCCTTTCTTGATACCTACGTCGTCCCGGTACTCATTGATTTCCCGCGGAACATACCTATCTCGGCGGAGCAACAGGAATACAACAGGGAGCTTGCTGTCAGGTTTGCGGTTTCGGGATATCCCACGGTGTTTATTCTTGACTCATCCGGTGGCATGCGCTTACGCACTGGTTACAGGCAAGGTGGTGCGGACAGTTACATAACCCATCTTTTGCCAGCCCTCAGGTGAGCGGTATGAGTTTGGTTGACCACGACATAAGCCCACAAGACCGTGATGACCGGCGTCGTCGCAGCTATCCAAAGGGGTATGGGCTAACATTTCCCATTGCCGACTACCGTCCCTGGGATATCGACCCTGAGTTCCTTGCCCTGTTTGAAGCCATTCGCTCAAATACCAAGCTTGATGTATACCGAGCCTATTCCCTGTACACGCTTGGACGGCAGACGCAAAAGACATCGGGCGCGGTGCTTGAGGTAGGGGCGTGGCGCGGAGGATCGGCGGCGATTCTGGCTGCGGTGGCGCAACCAAGTACGGTCTATGTGGCTGATACCTGGAAGGGGGTGGTCAAGGCAGGGCCACGTGACGACTACTACAAAGGTGGCGAACACGCTGATGCCGACATCGGTACCGTTAAGCAACTCTTCAATGCAGTTAATTTGACCAACTACCAGTTGCTGCCCGGAGTCTTTCCAGAGGAATCAGGCCACGCAGTTCCGTCGGAGGAGACCTTTTCGCTTGTTCATATCGATGTTGACGTGTACCTGTCGGCCAGGGATGCGACCGAGTGGGTTTGGCCCCGAGTTGTTACCGGCGGAACGATAGTCTATGACGACTTTGGTTTCTATGGGTGTGAGGGGGTAACGGCGTATGTTCACGAACTGATGCAGGATCCGCGGATGCGGGTTTTCCCCAATCTTAACGGTCAGGCGGTTGCGATAAAACTCCGCTGAGTGCGGGGAGAGTTCAGCAGGAACAACAGGGCTTTGGCAGTACGTGGCCGATGACGAATGTATCCACCGCTTGATATTCTTGTCTACTTCGGGTTAGCATAACTCCAACATGTACAGATGAATGAAGGAGGCCTCGTATAAAACGACGGACCGCTGCAAACCGTATGCTGTTCCTGTTTTCCCTCGTTGCTTTGCTCGGGTGTTCTACCGGGCCGGACTTGTTTATGGCCAACCATGGAAGTCACAACTCGCAACCTGCAGGATACTGGCGTGACGGAAACCGGGATCTCATGGCACAAGAGCGCCTGAGTCCCGTAAACTACGCAAATGTTATGAACCTTCTCGAGTCAAGCGACCCCATGCTTGCGTTGTATCGTGAGGATATAACCCATGATACCGTGAAAGAGTTTTTTGTTCGGTTGACCGGCTCAGAGGAAACTGCTCTGCCTGCCCTTTACCATGCCGAGAAGCGGAACCTTTCACCCGCCGTGGTCTTTTCCCTGGTATGGGTTGAGAGCCGCTTTGATCCACATGCCATCAACCGGAACGCGACATCAATTGATAGGGGTCTCTTTCAGCTGAACAGCCGCAGTTTTCCCAACCTGGGTTTGGAAGACTTCTTTGATCCCGAAATCAGCGCCCGCCATGGAACCGAGTATCTGGCCTATGCATTTGGGCGTACCGGCGATCCTCGAACGGCCGTAGCAATTTACAACGCCGGGCCTTCACGGGTACTAGCTGGCCAGACGCCGGCGAGCACTCTGGTTTACGTCAACCGCATTATGGAGTATCGCGACGCCCTCAACTGGGAGTTCCGACGTTTTATCAAGGCTCGATATCCGGCCCCAGCAATTCCGCTGTAGCTTGACATTCGCCAATCATCTTCGACCAAGGAATAACACGTGGTAATTGTTCTTGAACGCAGCATCAAAGATCATGATAAGAATCGTATTCGGGACTTTCTTACTGAGAAGGGCTTCCAGGTTCGCGAGATTGCAGGTGAAGAAGAGACCATTTTCGGAGCTGTCGGCCACCTCACAATAGATCTACGTGAAGTTGAGACGCTTGAAGGCGTTCAACGAGTAATTCCTATCAGCAAACCGTACAAGCTGGCCTCACGCGAGATGAAGCAAGCAGACTCGGTCGTGTCGGTCGGCAAGATCAAGATTGGCGGTCGCCGCATCGGCGTGATTGCGGGCCCATGCTCGGTAGAGAGTTACGACCTGCTGCTGGAAACAGCGCTCATCGTCAAGCAGTCCGGTGCGGTCATGTTGCGGGGCGGAGCATTTAAACCCCGCACCTCGCCGTATGCGTTTCAGGGGCTTGGCGAGGAAGGGCTCAGGCATCTACGTGATGTGAGTGATCTGACCGGTCTGCCGGTGGTTACCGAAATTGTGTCGCCATCTCATGTGGAGATGATGTGCGACTACATCGACGTGTTTCAGATTGGCGCCCGGAACATGCAGAACTTTGAGCTGCTGAAGGCGGTGGGACCATCTGGCAAGGCTGTCATGCTCAAACGCGGGCTTTCGGCCACCATTGAGGAATGGCTCATGGCTGCCGAGTATCTTCTGGCACATGGGGCAGAGAATGTGATTCTCTGTGAGCGGGGAATCCGCACCTTTGAAACCTACACCCGCAACAGTCTGGATATCTCCTCTATTCCGGTGGTCAAAAAGTTGAGCCACCTTCCGGTCATTGTAGATCCAAGCCACGCTACCGGAATACGAAACAAGGTGCCGCCTGTCGCGCTTGCGGCAATAGCCGCCGGGGCTGACGGGCTGATCATTGAGGTACATCCCCG
>PXEI01000369.1 GCA_003564775.1 Spirochaetaceae bacterium | reverse complement strand
CTATATATCTCGAATGTTGACAAATCCAGTTTTTCTATCGGTCATAATCATGGTCGGGTTGTGCTTGCTCAAGTTGAACGTGCTGCTGTCATTGATTGTGGCGGCGCTCGTTGGTGGTGTGCTTGCGGGGATGCCTCTAGGCGAAACCATGAGCACGCTTATTGGTGGAATGGGTGGTAACTCGAGTACTGCACTGAGTTACATCCTATTGGGTGCATTAGCGGCGGCTTTGCACAAGACCGGAATAGCGGTGGTCTTGACCCGCACTATTCGGCGGCTCGTCAAGGATAAAGCAGCCGTTATGCTGCTCATCATTGCTGGTGTTGCCTCACTGTCGCAAAACCTCATTCCTGTACACATCGCCTTTATTCCCATCCTCATACCACCGCTTCTTGCAGTCATGAACAAGCTTAAGCTTGACCGACGAGCGGCAGCGGCGGCGTTGACCTTTGGGCTCAAAGCCCCTTATGTGGCTCTGCCGATTGGATATGGTTGGATTTTTCACGGGATTATGAGTGACCAGATGGCCGAAAATGGGCTTGTCGTTGCACAGGGCCAGATCTGGCATGTGATGTGGGTTGCTGGACTTGCTATGTTGGTTGGGTTGATCGTGGCCGTTTTCTTCACGTACCGCAAACCACGTGAGTATCAAGAACTACAACTCTCTCCTGAAGCGCTGGCGGAAACCGAGACCGCGACCCCAGATAAGTTGACACGCAGTCACTGGGTGGCATTGGTCGGTGCACTGTCCGCATTGGCGATTCAGGTAAGCCCACTCGGGTCATTACACATTGGAGCCCTGGTTGGTATAGCTATAATGCTGCTCGGTCGTGCTATTCGATGGCAAGACATAGACGAAATGATAAGCAGCGGAATTGGAATGATGGGGTTTATCGCCTTTGTAATGCTGGTAGCCGCTGGATACGGTGCAGTTATCCGTGAGACTGGCGCGGTACAGCCTTTGGTCGAAACCGCGAGTGTGTTGTTGGGTGGAAGTCGCTTGATAGGCGCTACGGTTATGATTCTCATTGGCCTGTTTATTACTATGGGGCTAGGGACATCCTTCGGTACGATCCCGATCATCGCGGCAATCTACGTGCCTATGGCAATGAGCCTTGGATTTAGCACACCGGCTACCATTCTGCTCATTGGTGTCGCAGCCGCCCTTGGAGATGCAGGTTCGCCAGCATCGGACAGTACCCTAGGCCCAACCGCTGGACTCAATGTTGACGGACAACACGACCATATCTGGGATACCTGCGTGCCCACCTTTCTTCACTACAACATTCCTCTCATGATTGTGGGTATTCTGGGAGCTGTCATTTTGTAACGAGGATTCGAACAGGGTGAGTCACCTTGGAAGAATCAGCGGCATCTCCGGAACACCGGGGTGCCGCTCATGCTTGTACGAGGGCCTCCGGTGAGCGGCCAAGGAACAATGAGGCGTCACCGGCACGCTCGGTTAGTTTTCCATTACAAAGAATACCCATTTTTTCGCACCAAAGGTTGAACTCCGGGGCCGGAAGCAAACCCAGCATCTCACGAAGAGTTGCGTCGTCGTGGTAGCTGGTGTCCTGATACGCCAGCATCACGTCATCTCCCATGGGAACGCCCATGTAGTAGTTTGCGCCTGCCATTGCAAGCAGCATGGTCGCCGTCTCCTGGTCGTTCTGGTCGGCGTTGGTATGATTTGTGTAACAGGGTGCCATACCCATGGGCAGACCTATGAGTTTACCCATGTAATGATCCTCGAGACAGGCCCTGACTATCTGCTTGCCGTCATAGAGTGTCTCAGGTCCTATGAAACCCGACACGTTGTTGACGATAAAGGGCTTCCAGCGGCGCGCGTATCCATAGGTACGTGCTTCGAGGGTCATTTCATCTACTCCATGATCCTCTCCAACCGCCATTTCCGAGCCTTGTCCAGTTTCAAAGTAAAGTAGATTGGGGCCCGCGGCCTTGCCCATGTGCAGGATCAGGTCGTAGGCTTCATCCAAGAGCGCCTCGTTAACACCAAATGAGTCGTTTGTGGACTCTGTTCCGGCTATGCTTTGAAACAGCACCATTACCGGAGCTCCGTTCTGTACAGCGTCCATTTGCGTAGTAATGTGTGAAAGAATGCAGTTTTGAGTAGGAACTTGCCACTTTGTCATGAACTCGTAGCTTTCCTGCATCAGCCGGGTAGTCCCGGCTAAGGAGTCCTCTACGGGATTAATTCCGATGATTGCGTCGCCACTGCCGTAGCTGAGACCCTCCATCAGTGATGCAATAATTCCAGCAGATGCGTCTGTAGGGTGGTTTGGCTGAATTCTAAACGACAGGGTGCCAGCCATGCCGACCTCGGTGTTAGCACGAGTAACAACCCGCAGCTTTTGCGCGCCGTACACCAGATCCATATTGGACATTAACTTGGCAACACCAGCAACCATTTCTGCGTTCAGCGCACGACTGACTCGGCGTACGTGCTCCCCGGTTGCCTCATGACTTAGAAGCCAGTCCCGCAGCTGCCCTACGCTCCAGGTACGAATTTCCTGGAAGATCGTATCGTTGAGACCGTCCTCAATGATGCGGGTGACGGCGTCCTTTTCATAGGGTATGACCGGATTCTCTCGAATGTCGTTAAGGGTGAGTTCACTCAGGACGTAGCGGGCGGCAACCCTCTCTGTAGCGCTTTCGGCAGCAACGCCGGTAAATTGATCTCCGGACTTCTCCTCGCTTGCTTTTGCAAGGACTTCCCGAACCGAATCGAAACAGTATGTACTACCGTGTACCGTGGCGCGCAAAGTCATACTCCCGGACCTCCAGCAATTTATCATCAGTCCGTTTACTGGAGCTGTCAAGCGGACATTTTT
>PXEI01000039.1 GCA_003564775.1 Spirochaetaceae bacterium | reverse complement strand
TGTGGTGATTGGTGAGACCGATCCTATTCCCCGCTCACCTGAGGCGTACCGTGGAGACCTGCCCGACAGCCTGAAAGAAGCACTTCGTGATGCATACATGAGCTTTGACGATCGTGGGTTTCTGGAAGCTCACAACTATCACGACGGTTTTGTTGCGGTAGATGACAGCGCCTACGACGTTGTTCGTGATACTCAGGAACGGCTCGGGCTCTAAGCCATAGCCTTGCATTCTGATTTTTGTGCCGCCGGTGCCTCCAGTAGTTGGCCCCGGCGGCCTTCTTGTTTCATTACCCCACTGAATAAGGAAGAATTGCCCAATGTCCGTACAACCCATTCTTTCGGTAACCGAACTCAAAAAAACCTTTCCGGACGGGACCAGAGCCTTGCGCGGAGTCAGCCTTGACGTGATGCCGGGTGAGTTTCTGGTTATGATCGGCTCAAGTGGCGCCGGTAAGTCTACCTTCTTGCGCTGTATAAACCACCTTTTTGAGCCGACCGGCGGTCGCATTGTGTATGACGGCACCGACATAAGCACGATTTCCGGAGCAAATCTGCGTCGGCTACGACGTGAGCTTGGAATGATTTTCCAGGGATACAACCTGGTCAAGCGTCTGAGCACCATAGAGAACGTTTTGCTTGGGCGTTTAGGCTATATGTCGAGCATTTCCGGTGCCTTGGGGCTGTACTCCAAACAGGATCGCGAGCGTGCGGTTGAGCTTCTGATTCGGGTTGGGCTAGGTGAGCAGCGCTTCAAGCGTGCCGACCAGCTCTCGGGGGGGCAGCAACAAAGGGTTGGCATTGCACGGGCTATTGCGCAGAACGCGCGGCTGGTGCTTGCGGATGAACCCATTGCGAGTCTAGACCCCAAGGCTTCCGACACCGTAATGAGTTATCTGCACGAGGTGACACGCGAGGAGAACATAACCTGCATTGTTAACCTGCATCAGGTAGATTACGCAAAACGTTTTGCCGACCGCATAATTGGACTCAAGGACGGAGAGATTACCTTCATTGGGAAGCCGGAGGAGGTGACCGACGAGGTCATTCGGGACCTGTACGGTGAGAAGGGAGATCAAGTAGATGAGTGAAGGAGTACTTGAGTATACCCGGAAGAACCTTATCCGCCGGCGGCGAATTGCGCGGTTGATCATTTTTGGTTTTACTGTGGCGGTTCTGGTAAGTGCACACGGTACCGGGTTTCGCATTCGGGATCTGTACCGGGGAATTCCTAACATCATTCAGTTTCTTACCGAGGATCTGCTGCCACCAAGGTTTTCGGTCTGGCGCCGCTTCCTGGGGCCAACCATGGAAACTATTGCAATGAGCTATGCAGGAACCTTCCTATCGGTCGTGTTTGCGGCACCGTTGGGCTTTCTGGCTGCGAGGAATGTCAGTCCGAGTCCGGTGGTCATGCAGGTTGCCCGGGCAATTGCGGTGTTTATGCGCACCATTCCTCCCATAGTATGGGCCTTGTTACTGGTTTCTATAGTCGGAATAGGCCCCTTTGCAGGGACAATTGCGCTTGGGCTTTCCGGAGCAGGTATGCTCATAAAGTCCTATGCCGACAGCATTGAGGATATTGACGCCGGTCAAATTGAAGCCGTGCGGGCAACCGGCGCTGGCACCTTTGCGGTGATGATGAAAGGCGTTGTGCCGCAGTTCTCACCCAGCTTTGTCTCATGGTCGTTGTACAGGTTTGACTTGAACATTCGCTCGGCTGCGGTTGTTGGACTGGTTGGTGCTGGCGGGCTTGGGTTTTCGTTGTCAACCGCGGTGCGGCTCTTCCGGTACCAGGAGGCTGCGGTTGCCATACTTTGGATTCTTGGTCTGATTCTGGCAATTGAGTTTGTCACCGCCAAGTTGCGAGGGCATCTGATATGAGTGATCTGAAAATTGTTGCGCAAGATCTGTATGGGCGTTCTCCTATGCGCCGGCTCATGCCGCTGTGGTGGGCACTTGGCCTCACGGCGCTATTCGTTGTGAGTATACTGGGCATGAACCTTAACATTGCCCGCATTATTGAGGGCGGTGATCGGCTGGTGGTGATGCTTGGCCAGATGTTTCCCCCGGACTTTAGTATTCTTGGTCGAATTATTGGCCCGGCTATAGAGACGCTCTACGTTGCTATCCTTGGTACCTTTCTGGGTGTGGTGTTCTCAATTGTCATAGGTGTACTGGCGGCGCACAATATTACCCCGCACGTGACGGTGGAGATTGCGCTCAAGGGGTTCTCTGCCTTTACCCGGGCCGTACCGGCGCTGATCTGGGCTCTGCTGTTTATTGTGGCCGTTGGGCTTGGGCCGCTCCCAGGTATTCTGGCGCTTGCGGTTAACAGTATTGGAATGCTTGGCAAGGTATTTGCCGAGTCCATTGAGGAAATAGACAAGGGGCAGATAGAGGCGGTTGCTGCAACCGGGGCCACTCCCCTGCAGATTATCAGCAAGGCAATTATCCCTTCCGTGACGCCAGCACTCGTGTCCTGGTCATTGTTTCGCTTGGATATAAATATCCGCTACTCTGCGGTTCTTGGTGTTGTCGGAGCGGGTGGTATCGGCATTGAACTGGTGCGTTCGACACGGATGCTTGCCTTTGATGAGACCTTAACAATTACTCTTCTCATCTTTGTCATGGTCTGGGCTGTTGAGTACGTCAACAATAAGATTCGGGCCTTTATTCGCTAAGCTATCTCACCAGCTTAGCGCGGCAAGATAGCGTTGCCGGAGTGCGGCTGGGGTATACTCCTGCTGCCGCTCCGGGCGCCTGCCGCTCCGGGCGCTACATCATTTTCATGCTGCCCTTGTAGAACGACACATCGGCATGAATTACCATGGCGCCCTGTTTATCGTCCAGGTCGCCGGT
>PXEI01000127.1 GCA_003564775.1 Spirochaetaceae bacterium | reverse complement strand
GGGCGCACAAACTGAGCACGCGTGCTTCATGGCGGAACCTGGCCTTCAGACGCAACGCTCCGCGGCACACCACAAGTCGCGTCCCGCCGGGCACCTGATCATCGGGTTCCAGAAAGTCGAGCACCCCTTGAATACGCCGGTCGCCCGCCACTATATCTCGCATGCGGCCCGGCTTTTCTGCCGCGTCACAGGCTACCGTGCGCTGTAGTTCCTCATGCGAGCTGACGTTCCGATTACCGATCTTCAGGGACTCAAGAGCCCACCGGCGTGGACATGTGCTTGCGACAAGAAACTCGCGCGGGCTAAGCGGTTTGAGCACCGGGTGCTGAGATGAGTTCATAGGTGTCGATGGCAATCTGTAGTTCTTCATTGGTTGGTTCAACGACAATCGCCGTAGGCGAGTAGTCCATGGAGATTAACCCTTCTCGTGGCCCGTTTTCAAGGTTCTTGCGATAGTCCATAACAATGCCGAGGTTCTCAAGGCGATTGCAAATTCTCTCGCGCATGCGAGCACCGTACTGGCCAATTCCCCCGGTGAATACCAGGATATCTACCTTAACGATATTGGCGGCATAGGCGCCAATGAACTTGCGAATACGGTAGGCGTATACATCAAGCGCCTCCATCGCGTTCCTGTCTCCCCGCTCGGCTGCATCCTCAAGATCCCGCAGGTCGTTGGAAATGCCCGACAGCCCAAGGAGACCACTCTGTTTGTTCAGCATCTCGTTCAGCTGTTCCGCAGTATACCCCCGTTCAAGCAGAAAGAAGATAATTGCGGGGTCGATGTCGCCGCTACGAGTTCCCATCATCAGCCCCTCAAGGGGAGTAAACCCCATGGAGGTATCTATAGAACGCCCGTTGCGAATTGCGGTAATTGAGGCGCCGTTCCCCAGATGACAGCTAATGACGTTGGTATTGTCGGAGGAGCGTTTCAGGTACTTGACCGCCTGCGTTGCCACGTAACGGTGACTTGTCCCATGAAACCCATACCGACGAATCTTGTACTTGTCATACAACTCACGTGGCAGACCGTAGAGGTACGCTGCCGGGGTTAAGGTCTGGTGGAACGCGGTATCAAAGACCGCCACCTGCGGCACCTGTGGCAGCCGCTGTTGTGCGCCGAGTATTCCAGTGAGGTTAACCGGATTGTGCAGCGGAGCAAGCTCAATATTCTTCTCAATTGCAGCAATGACCTCGTCGTCAATTATCACCGACTCGGCATAGTGCTCCCCTCCGTGAACTACGCGGTGCCCTACACCCTTAATCTCGTCGATGTTGTCTACCACGCCGTTGTGCTCGTCAAGTAACGCGGCCACCATGAGTTCCATGGCGCGCTCATGGTCGGGAATGCTCTCATCACGGCCATACTTTCCGTTGATACTCACCTGCGTTATCTTGCCGCTTTTCTCCCCAATTCGCTCAATGCTTCCGCGAGCAAGACTGTCGCGGCTCGGCATATCGTAGACCTCATATTTGAGCGAGGAGCTCCCGCAGTTGATCACAAGGATTGGTGCTCCACTCTGTTGTTTTCGCATACGCTTACTCCTACCTCAGTTGCCTTCCGGCAGCTCTATACCTAGTTCCTCGGCCAGGCGAATGTGCGCCAGGGCGATATTGTAATGGGCTTCCGCCAGATCCGGGTCAAGCTCAAGCACCACCCGAAACTCAGCAACCGCCTCTCTGTGTCTGTGAAGCCGATACAATGTGGTTGCAAGATTGTAACGCGCCGACACATCCTCGGGGTCTATTTCCACTGCCCGCGAGAAGTCTGCCTCTGCAGACCCCAAGTCTTCAAGTAGGAAATACGCGTTTCCACGATTGTAACGTGCGCCAAAATGGTTGCTATCCAGTTCAAGCGTCGTCGAAAAGTCGTTGACTGCCTCTTCAAACCGTTCAAGGTCGTACGCAACCACCCCGCGGTTATACACCAGCTCCGCCATGCCCGGCTCAAGTTCCAATGCCCGGGAGTAGTCCTCGTAGGCTTCAACAAGACGGCCGTCCTCGTAAGCAGCCTCGGCAGACTCGACTGCCTCGTCAAACTCGTCGGCGAAAAGAGCTGGAGTTCCCAGCAGCACCAGGGCCAAGGCGAGAGCCAGAGAGAAGAACGGAAATCTCGTCGGCCTGAACCACTTTGTTGTTCGTTTCGGCATAAATCCCCCCTTTATGTCACTGTTAAGGTATTACCATCTCGATCCCAGGTAAAGCCCGCCCCAACCAACCGCGTAGATCAGCCGCCCCGACCAGGCCCGACCATGCCCGACCAGGTACCTTGGTGCCAGTTCGGCTGGCTTGTATGCATCTAACTGCGTGTGCTACGCTTAATTCGTAATGCCGTCCCATGTAGCCCACCTTATTTTTGCTGAGCAGGTACGCGACTCCCTCCCCAGCCAGCTCCAACCAGAACTGACCGCCGAAGCGTATCACTATTTCGTCTTGGGAGCGCAGGGGCCGGACCTGTTCTATCATAACCGGCGTCGCAAACCCTCCGGCCTTGAGTATGGCGCACGACTACATCGCTTTGGGTACGGATCTGCTGCGGGTGCCATGTTGAGATATCTGCTTGAACACAGGACCCCAAGCCAGAATCTTGAGGCGTATCTGTTTGGTTTTGTCACCCATGTGTTCCTTGATCGTTCAGTTCACCCTTACATAAACTACTTTGCCGGTTGGTTTGAGCCAAGACGTGCTGAGACGCTGCAGTGGCGGGGCGCACATGCATATCTTGAGCGTCTGATCGATGTAGCAATGCTGCGCCGATTTCGAAACTGCGGCTTTGAAGCCTACGATTTCTTCTCGCGGGTAGATGTCGGCGCGCAACCTCCGCAACAGCTTGTAGAGCTCATTGCGTACGGACTCAAACAAGC
>PXEI01000131.1 GCA_003564775.1 Spirochaetaceae bacterium | reverse complement strand
TGCCCAACGCTACAACACCACCCCTGGTCCACGGAACCACCCTGGCCTACGGAACCGGCAACACCTTTGTGGTGGCCACCGCCACCAACGGCGCCGTCCGCCACCGGGTTCCCATTGCAGCTACCGCGGCCGGCCGCCCCGTCTTTGACGGTGCGTTCTACTACGTAGGCACCCAGGGCGGCGAACTCCTGGTACTCAACCCCGAGGGCTTTTAAGGCTCTCGGGCGGGCGCCGACTGTGGGGACACGGATACGTCGGTCGGTATTTCGACGAGTTCAGCGAGGCGGTGTGGATGAAGCGCTGGCGCTGCCCGGAATGCCGAGCGGTTCAAGGTAGATTGATGCGGCCTTTCTGTTGGGCCTCCGCTACACACTGATCCGGGCTATCTGGGGGATTGCGTCGAAATGCTTGTCCCGACTGAACAGCGTCACACCGTGCTGCACTACCAGCGCTGCAATCCAGAGATCGTTGGTTGGAACTGGGGTACCAGCCGTCCGCAATTGCTTGAACAAGGCTGCATAGTGGGTGGCAGTTTCCTGAGTTGGGAGTAGAATATCCACCCGTGGCCGATGGAGAAACTGCTCAAACACTCGTTGATTCTCTTGACCTCTACGCCCCATGAGAAATCCAGCCCGGAGCTCACCCACCACGATCAGCGGGACATAGATTCTCGCACTGACCCGAAACTGGTGAACTACGTCCGGAACGCCGTCGGCAAAATCGCGGTACCTATTGGTATCGATTGCAATCTCTACCGCCACAAGTTTGGCTCTATCTGGTCCTGATCGGCAATCGCTTCGTCAAACGCCTCGTCGTCTTGCCAGGTTCCCGCGAGGTCGTCTAGATCGTCATAGACAACCTCGTCATTAGAGAATCCCAGACCGCGGCGAAGAGCCTCAATGGTTACTTCGTTGAGCGTCTTTGTGGTCCTTTTGGCGCGCTCCCGGAGTTCGCGATCAATTGAACTGGGGACGTTGCGAACTGTGTACTGTGACATCGGCATCAGCTCCTGCCTACAGTATAGGCAATTCCTGCCTGCAGCACAACAAAAATGTGAACTCAGGGTCGGAGTACGCTCAGGGGAGCTACTCCACGACGGTCTCCTGCAACGGTCTCCTGCAACGGTCTCAAACTCAGTGCGGGTGTAAATGAGCTCACCAAAGAGCTCGGCCCGGCCAATTCTTAGGCCCAGCCGGTTTCCCAGTCCGATACGGTTAACTCGGAGCTCTCCACTGAAACTCTCAAGCACCGAGGCTGCCGCCTCGTCGGCAGCCGCCTCCAAACGCGGATCCACGGCTGTTTTAAAGGTTGCAATTCCTACTTTCGGCCTGGAATTCTGGGCTTCACCTGGAACCGCCGCTACCAGCGTGAACAGGAGCAGCAGCAAACCAAGCGCAAAGGCCCCATGGGTAGACATCGACTTCATTATTCCCTCCGGTGGCATCGACAGTTGCTCTAAGGTTGGGGCTCACTATAGTCTGATTTGCCGGAACCTCAAGGAGTTGAGGCAGGTCGATATCGGAACTTGGCGGGAATCGGGCGCTGCTTATCGCGGTGAATTACTAAAAATCATGGACCGTTCCGGTTTGATACATGGTAGATTATTGAAGGGGGACTTCTGGAACGGGGTAACCTAATGAACGCGAGTGCAGGCCGGATATCTACGGATCTGCGCGAGAGAGCATTGAAAATGCAGTTGAGGGGCTTATAGATCAGGGGAGAGATCACTTAGGGTCTTGGCGCCAAGCCGGGCGGAAATTGATCGTCGCCACTTAGAAGATACTTTGCTGAGGTTTTCGAGACTACGTTCAGATTCAAGAGTCCAAAGAGGTCCCCGCCGCCATAACCACTTTCGCTCGATACCGGAGGTAGCGTGCAAAATCCAGCGTAACAAGACTGGCGCGCAGACGGGCACGCCGCAAGGGCATTTCCGAGGAACAGGCGTTAGTTGATTTGGGCTCATTCAGTGAAGAACGTCTCGCCGCTCCATTTGTGAATATGAAAAGCCTAAGCGGTGACCGCAGATTTCGGCTGTTTATCCTGGAAGAGAAGGACGTTGAACCCGTAGAAGGCGACTTCAGTTGTTACGGGCTAAGCACAAATGCGACGGTTCCAGTGTTCTAGCGATTTCCAGCCCGGTGCTCGGCGGTAGCGTGGTGCAACCGCACCACGTTGCCATGCCAACCCGCTGTTAGTAGGTTCTACCCATGCGTAACACCCACGACCACGCCGACCACGCGGACCACGCCGACCACGCGGACCACGCCGACCACGGCGACCATGACAAGCACGAAGGACACGACCCGGGCATGTTCAAGGCCAAGTTCCGGCTGTCTCTCTTACTGACCGTTCCCGTGGTTTTCTGGTCTGGGCACATTCAGTCCCTGCTGGGGTATGAGGCGCCGGTCTTTGTTGGCTCGGCCTGGATCCCGCCCGTGCTGGGTACGCTTGTGTTTCTCTACGGGGGGCTGGTGTTCCTCAAAGGTGCCGCCTCCGAGCTTAAGGCGCGCCTGCCGGGCATGATGACCCTCATCTCCCTGGCCATTGCGGTGGCCTTTGTCTTTTCCTGGGTGGTGCAACTGGGGCTCATTGATGCGGGGGCACTCTGGTGGGAGCTGGCCACACTGGTGACCATTATGCTCCTGGGTCACTGGATAGAGATGCGCTCGATATCTCAGGCGCAGGGTGCGTTGAAGGAACTGGCAAAGCTCCTGCCGGATACCGCAACACGCGTCACCGAGGCAGGGGAGGAGACCGTCCCGGTTTCAGAGCTGAAGCAGGACGATATCGTACTGGTGCGTCCCGGTGAGTCGGTGCCTGCAGACGGTGTTGTCCGCAAAGGTGAGAGCTCGGTAAATGAGTCGGTCAT
>PXEI01000405.1 GCA_003564775.1 Spirochaetaceae bacterium | reverse complement strand
CGCAAGACACCACCGAGAACACGGAAACCCTTGAGCGACTCGTTCGGGATCGGAGTGGGTATTCTTTGAACAGTGAAGATTGTTCGTGGCGGAGTTCTTTTCAACCAGTACGACGAATAGCCTCTGCAGCGGCCACTGGACGCTGTTTTCTCGCAGGTGATGCTCTACACTCAATGTCGCCCATCGGTGGTCAGGGAATGAACTCAGGCATCGCGGATGCCGAACTCCTGTCCGAGCTTCTCATGGAACTCCTTCGGTCGGGGTTTTCGGGAGCCGAAGGCGCAAGAACCGCGTTGGATGACGCCCGGAGAATCTATACAACCGCCCGACTGCGTGCGGGTGCCTCGGCGGCGTCGCGTGCGGAGATCGGGACGCATATTGGTGCCCTCCGCGGAAGTATCGGGTCAGGTGTACGGAGCAGACTCATCCAAGCTGCCCTTAACTCACCCCTCAAAAAACACCTCGCTTCTCACTTTGCCATGCGGACTATTCCATATCGCCGCGCTGTGCATGCACTCTCGGGCAAATAGAGGCGTGCGTGACCTCAAGACGTCCGGTTGTGGGTAAAACACAACTCCAGCAGACCGAACATCCGCAGTCGTCTATCGGGGCTGCTAAACCCGTGCTCTTTCAGGATTTCGGTGAATCGGGTGCGGTCCGGATAGTGAGATAAGCTCCGAGCGATATACGCGTACACCGACGCATCCTGATGCAGTACCATACCCCACAGACTGCCCCAGACGCGCAGCAGAGCAACTGAAGCCCAACTTAGCACAGGGGATGGCGAGCGTGAAAACTCAAGGACCGCAAGGAGGCCACCTGGCTGCAACACGCGCCGGATCTCGCCAAGGGCTTGCAACAAATCAGGAGCATTTCGCAGTGCATAGCCAGCGGTAATGACAGAAAACCGCGCATCCTCAAAGGGGAGTGCCGCCATGTCGGCCTCAATGAACCGAACTGAACCGGTACGCTCCGGCGGCTGGGCGTCTAATGCCGTGCCTTCGGCCCCTTTTGTGTTGCTCGTAGCCCGGGTCTCCAACAAGGTTGTGAGACGACGTTCCGCCTCTGCCAACATCTCAGGATTCAGATCCACGCCCAGGATCTCTGCGTGCGGGAATCGCTCGGCCAGTGCAAGTGTCAAGTCACCGGTGCCACAGGCCAGGTCAAGAATACGCATGCCTGCCCCGGCCGTAGCGTCCGCGCCAGCTCTTCCAGTATCGTCACGGCTCCTTTCGCCGCCCGAAAACCGGTTTACACACTCCTCAAGCAGTTCTCTTTTCCAGCTCTGGTCCCTGCCAAAGGATAGCACCCGGGTTGCTGTGGTGTACTGTGGAGCTACGGTCGTGAAAAGAGTTCGGTTATACTTTCGCTTGGACTCGGGCGAGGCAAAAATGTCACCCGAGGCATTGTCGTGAGAAGCTGTTTTTTCTTCGTGATTCCGCGCCTTCATCTGCTTGTTCCCGCGGAGAAGCTACTGTAGACTCATCAATATGTCAAACATGAATAGACCAGTATACATTACCGATATCGCAACCGCCGTGCCGCGTAAATCCTATACACAGGATTTCGCCCGTCGTTTTGTAACCCGTTTGCCACGCTACACCGAGGCGCAGAGGAGCTTTCTCAACCGGGTGTATGAAGGCACCGCAATTGATAAACGCCATACCGTGATTGAGGATTACGACAAAGAGCCTGCCGAGTATGAGTTCTACGCACAAAACGCCGAGCTCGAACCGGAGCCGGGATTGGAGCAGCGAAACGACTTGTTTATTCAACATGCACGCAGCCTGTCAATTGAGGCCGTGCAGACACTTCTCGACTCGCGCCCCGGGCTTGACCCCCAGAGCATTACCCATCTGATTACTGTGAGCTGTACCGGCTTCTCGGCACCGGGTTTTGACTTTGAGATCATGCAACAGGTTCCGCTTTCATCCTCCCTCCACAGGTTTCATCTTGGTTTCATGGGATGCTATGCTGCGTTTCCTGCCATGAAGCTTGCGCACAGCATCTGCACTGCAGATCCAGCGGCTCGTGTCCTCATTGTAAACGCCGAGCTCTGCTCGCTGCATCTGCAACTCAAGGCGGAGACCGACATCATGGTTGCAAACGCCTTGTTTGCGGACGGCGTCACTGCAACTCTCATGACCGCCGAGGCGGGTTTGACCAAGGGGCGGAATGCCTTGGCACTGCGCGGGTATGCCTCACGAGTTATTGATAATAGCGTTGCCGACATGGCCTGGAAGATTGGCTCCACGGCCTTTGACATGCGACTTTCGGCGTATGTGCCCAAGTTTATTCAAAAGAACATTGGTACCGTGGTAGATGATCTGCTGCTTCAGGTCGGGCATACCCGTGCAGATGTCCAAACCTGGGCCATTCATCCTGGTGGTCGGGCAATCCTTGACCGTGCAGCCAAGGCTCTTGAGTTAAAGGACGGCGACCTGGACAACTCATTTGCGGTGCTCAGGGAGTATGGCAATATGAGTTCAGCCACCATCTTTTTTGTGCTAAAGCGCATTCTGGAGCAGGGCGACGCCGGGCTCATTTTCGCTGCCGCATTCGGCCCCGGCCTCACGGTTGAGTCGGCAATACTCGAGGCGGTATAGATGCAGGGCCTAACGGCCGCACCTTGGTGGCCGGATCTCTCGCGGAGGGTTCACCAGGCCGAGCTTATGGATCAGCCAGACAGCGACCGGGGCCAACTGCGTCGAACCCTGAGGCAGTTTCCGCTTCTTAATAGCACGGTATCGCGGGTCCGGTTCCTGTTGGAGCGCTACGTGATAGGCGACATGAAGCGCCGCGGGCTGAGGCAGGTGCGTATACTGGATGTTGGAGCCGGTGGCGGGGATATTGCCCGGTATCTTGTACTTCG
>PXEI01000276.1 GCA_003564775.1 Spirochaetaceae bacterium | reverse complement strand
CGTTCTGTAGTGCTGCCCCGGCCGCAGCGAAGGTTGCCCCATCAATGTAGCGGGTATGCACAACCGCAGGCAGGGTCGATGTCTTCCGTTCGGTCCTCAGCGCCTCGCACAGCATGGCTCGCAGTGTCGCCTCGTCCGAGCGAAAAGCGTCGTTCTGGCCTGTGCCCGCATAGCTGAGCCGCCAGATGAGGTGCCCCGGCCCGGCCAGTTCGCGCGGTTCAGCAGCTCGGTGTTCCTCACGAGTGTCCCGCCCAACCAGGGTTGTCACCTGAATATTGTAGGGGCCAGCAGACAGGGCATTACCGACCTCACGCACCAGCGTCCCCAGCCCACCGCCGGAGCCCAGGCCGCTAAACATGGGGTCACCGTAGAACATGGTCTGGAACAGCTGCATGCCGCGCCCGCGCGACTGCACGCCCAAGCCATGCGACTGCATACCGCGCCCGCGTGGCTGCAGTCCCTCGTCACCCTGCAGGCCGTCACCGGCGCCCTGCTCCCGGAGCAGGGGCAGCAGCTCCGGTGTGGCGTCCGCTACTACATCGCCCCCATCTGGCCCAAGCAGGGCCCGAAACAGCTCCTCGTATGAGCCGTCCAGAGTTCCGTGGTTCAGGTAGTGTTCGTGCCGCAGCTGACTGAATGCGTCCATGCTGCGGGCAATATACTGCTACACCACCAAGAACACAATGATTCCGACAATTGCGGCGTTCATCAGACAGTAGAGCAGGGTGTTCTTGAGAATTGCGCCTTCCTGCCCAGTTGCACCGACGGTTGCCGCACCAATAATTGCTTTTGCCGGTGCAATAGCGCTCCCAAGTGAACCACCCACAGACTGGGCTGCGGCGAGAATTGCGGCGCTTACGCCCAACTGCAGCGCCACCTGTTCCTGAAAGGCGCCAAACAAGACGTTGGAGTTGGTGTTGCTGCCGGTCATGAAGCTGCCAAGAACACCAACAAGCGGTGAGAACAACGGGAAGAAGGCCCCGGAAAAGTTCGCTACTCCCGAGGCAAGCACCGAGGTCATGCCAGAGTCGTTCATTACCAGCGCCATCATTACCATCAGGCCAATGCTAAGGGTTGCGTTCCAACACTGTTTGTAGCTGTCTCGCAACACAACCTTTACGGTGCTGCGGTCAAACACTCCCTTGCGCCGGTAAATCACCGCACCCAGGACAGCTGCCGCTGCCAGAAAGGGGGCCGGGTGACCAAAGAGCCGAATTGCCGCGTAGTCGCTGACCGCCGCCACCTCATACCCGAGTGCGGTACTACTTGCCGGGAAGGCAAAGGCGAGCCGAACTCCCCCAAGTGCCGACTTAACCGCCGGTACCTGAGAGAGTGAAACCACCACTACCAAAAAAATGTAGGGAAAGGCGGCCGTGAACAGCCCCATAGCGTGCCCGGAACGAGCCTCGCTCAAGTCTCGTATCTCTGCGCCGCCAGCGTTCTTGCCAAAGCGTGAAAGACGTGAGTACAGCGTTATCGTAATCACTCCTGCCGCGCCGGATGCCAGGGTGCCCAGCTGCACCGCACCAACACGGGTGACAACAAGGAGCGTGAGGCCCATTGCCAGGCTGCTGAGAAGCACCGCAGGCAACGCCCTGCCGACATCGCGAAAGCCACCGTGCATATGCGCAACAGATAGTCCACACACCAGAATTGGACTTAAGAACAGAAGCCCAAGCCAGTAGGTGAGTTCGGCAGGAGGAACGCTTACCACCAACTGCAAACTGAAGTATGAAGACGCCATGGACCCAAAGGTCACGCTCCAGGCATGTCCTACCAGCGCTGCAGAGGCGGCCAGCACCGGGTTAAAACCAATACCCACTAAGAGCGGTGCCACAACAGCCACCGGCACCCCGAATCCGGCAACGCCCTGAATAAATGACGCAAAACACCAGGCAAGCAGCAGCAGCTGCAAGAGGCGGTTCGATGTAACCGAGGTCAAGGTGTCGCTGATCACCGATATCGCCCCGGCATGTCTGACCACGTTATAGAGGATCACCGCGGTCCAGATAATGAGTACCACAAACAGAGCAAGAGCCAGGCCCTTGCCGTTGGCAATCATAATCCCGCGCGGGTCGGCTCCATAGCGCAGGGCCGCGACAGCCATAGCCAGCAGCCACGCCAGCAGCGCGGCTGGGCGAGTCTTCATTTTGACGCCGACAAGCAAAACCAACAGCAACGCAAGGGGAGACAGCGCAGCCACCCAGGAAAGTGGATCAAGAGGTAGTACGGAGTTCATGGCCCCGATCATACGCCCAATTCCCAGTAAGCGCCAGGTATATTACCAACGGAGTTCAAAAGAATTGTTTCAAATCGATACTTGAGGCATGACTCCTGCCACAACTGGTGGTAGACTAGATGTTGAAGCAACCACAAACGAATGGAGGGGGGAACCCATGAGAACCCATTTCAATGTGCGCGCCGGTCTGCTTGCGCTTGTCCTTGGCGCTACACTCCTCAGCGCCTGCACCTGGCAGGTGCCCGAAAACGTCCGCTTCCGCGGCAGCCCCCAGGTTGCCATCCCACTCGGCAGCGCCCTGTTTGATTTTGATGACTTGGTTAACGTTACCGAGCTGGCGGCGGAGTTCACTGAGGCCCTCAAGAGTGAGGATGGGTTTACCGAGGCTGAGGTTGTCCCCGGTGAGCCGCTTACAATTGACGCCACGGTAGTCTTTGAGCCAGATGTCCCGGAGACTTGGTTTCCGTCCGGTGATGACGAAGTTGGTTTTCAAGTGGACATCGGCCCACTTGATATCTCAGATGTCTTTGGCCCTTTTCCAAACGAGGTTCTTTTCCGGGAGGTTCCGCTGGAAGTCAAGCTGAAGCTTGGTGATGGCGTTACAGCGCTCACCGGGACAGTCGCAATCGATCTTACTGCG
>PXEI01000348.1 GCA_003564775.1 Spirochaetaceae bacterium | reverse complement strand
GCATACCAGGCAGAAGGTCATTGTATTCACCGGGATAACTTTCGTGATTTTGTGTGAGTCGCACGCAGTCCGGTGGCACTCAACTCCGTGAGAGCGGAACAACTCGATCAACTCCTCCAAATCATTCGGTATTTCCATAGCATGCCTTCCTGAGCCGTTCGACCTCGGCGAGTCGCGCCTGCGGCGGTTGCGCGAGCCACCGCCTTCGGTCCCGGCGCTGGTCGCTATCTGTAAGCGCGCGCTTTACGACCGTCTTGTCCATGCTTTGAGTATAGCAGGAACCATGGTTGAAGGGTGCAACCCCAACCGCGTTTGTGTTTCGCCTCAATCCTCGATTTGCAGTTGAAGGTGGGCAGGCGACAAGTCGCCAGCCCATCATGCGGAAACTATGGAGTCCAGTTAAGGTAAATGAAAACAGTGTCGTCTTTTGAAACCACGCCGTCGGAGACGGTCAGATCAATGCGGATGTTCCATGTAGCCGGTGGAGTTCCGGGAACTGAATCAAAGGCATCCAAAAAGCTCAGTGAACCGCTTTCCGGCCAGAGTTCGAGGTCTTCGATCGTGTCTACACCACCAGCTCCTGGTACATCTCGATTTACGTCTTCGGAGTGCAAGGCGTTGCCGATGTTGTAGGTCCCCTCTGATCCATTAACCCACAGGGTGACCGGGGTGGTTAGCCCGTTGTGTGCCCCTAAATTCCATCGTGCTGTGAGGGTATCCGCTTCATTGTTCTCCTGAACGACAGAACCACCGTTTTGGGTTTCGATAACAATTCCGGTCCCAGCCCCCGAGCCTAAAGGAGGGGCAATCGGCGAAGTCTCACCAATCCTTGTGGCATCAAGCACTGGTGCGGTATTGCCGGTAGTCTCCACAATAATCGTGCTGTTGCTGATTGCACCATATTCGTCCCGGACTCGTAACCTGAGGGTGTAGACCCCTTCCCCCGCTTCTGCATCAGTTCCAGTTGTTAGCGGACTGAATGTCGCTTCAGCCGTCTCGTCAGCGTCAGGGTCTGACGGGTTAGTCCAATGGTCTCCATCATTCTGCCACTCGACAGTATTCGGATCGGTGAGGGAGAACTGGGAACCGTGGGGCTGATCCAGAACGATCCACCGATACTGCCAGGTGTTCCGACGTGACGATTCCTCGTTTCCCCCACCCGTCCCCAACAGGCTTAGATCTGCGCCGGGATCCACCGCAAGGAAACGGTTCCCCCCGGCATCCGCACCGGGAGCCGCATTCGCCACGTTCACCGTTACGTTACTGCTTCGGCTCACGCCGTACTTGTCGGTGATGGTCATGCGGAGTGTGTAGTTGCCCAGGTATGGGGGAACCGAGTAATCCTCCGGCCCAACCACCCAACGGTCCGACGCCTCTGCGCCCGGCGAGTTTCGGTAAAACGTAGTAAAGGTCGGCCTGAAACTTCGGGGGTTATCCAGGAAAAAGGTTGCGCCCGCAGGTGAGTCAATCACCTGCCAACGAACATCAAGGTCTTGGTCGTCCGGATCAAAGGTGCCGGTCGCATCAAAGGTCACGGGGTCACCGGGGTAAACCGCGGAAAAGGCGGCAGGAGAAATATTCACCACCGGTTCCCTGTTCGGGTTGTTGGTCATCATGTTTGAGCAGGCGCTGAGGAGGGCCGGGATTGCCGGGGCAAGGACTGCAAAGGCGAGCCACGGGAATAGGGTCTGCTTCAATGATCGTGTCATGGTTTGTCTCTGTATCTTCATTTTTGATGTCCTCCGGATTAGAAGTAGAACCGCCCGCCAAGCTTTGCGGTTATCGAATGACCAAAATAGTCTTCATCAAAGAAGACTCGGTAGCCTGGCCGCAGAAACACGCCGATCCGGGAACCGTTCTCCAGAACCCATGCTTGCGGTCGCAGGGCAAGGTCGAGTTCTACGCCCAGGGTCTGGCTGTAGTAGGACTCGCCGTTTACCTCGGTAAAGGTTTGGGGGTCTTCTTCCTGGGTGTTGGAGAGAACGTGCACCGTACCGCCATAGCCAATTTGCGGAGTCACAATGAGCAGGCGCCCAACCGACAAGGCGTAGCCGCCGCTGAGCATCCAGCCGAACTCCCACAGATCGGTGACCGAGCTTGTGTCCTCGGGGAAATGGTACAATCCTTCTACGCCAAGGCCAAAGCGAATGGGGGCAAGCGCGGGTCTGTGCTGAACTTGCGGAATGCGCACGTCAAACCTTGCACCGGCACCAATGCCCAGGTTGGAGAACTCACGATATCGACCTACAGGAAAGGAACCGTTTGCCGAGAGCTCTACGCTGTGAAAGAAGCCCGGGTTGGCCTCACACACCCCGCCCACGGAGAAGGCTAAGGGTTCATCACCAACCAGCGTAGAGGAAGGGCGGATCTCGGACTGAGTTGCAATCTGCAGTCCCGTCTGAAACTGGCGCTCTGAAGACTGTTCCTCCGGCAGATCTTCGCCAAAGCCGCCGACCCGTGCCTGGGACCGACGGTCAATCTCTGCCAGTGTGTCTGCAAGACGGCTCAGCTCATGGCGTGTGGTGGGCGTGGGGCGGTCTTGATCGTCGAACTCAGCCTGGTCATAAATGACTGCAATGCCCTCACTGGTCTGCCTTACCACCAAGTCTCCAATGGCCGCGCCGCTTTCTTGCTCTTCCTGGGCAAGTGCCTGTCGGACACCGGCTACCGAGCTAACGGCACTGTCAACCACGAATACGGTCGTGCCTGCCGGGCTTGTGTCGGTGTACTGTTTCCACCAGACCGCCTGAGGTGCTGCGGCTCCTGCATCGACCTGGTCTTGAATTGAGATCTCAACTCGTCTGTTGAGAGCTCGTCCCTCTTCGGTTTCATTGTCTGCGATGGGAAAGAACTCACCCCGACCTTCAGCCTGGATCATAGCG
>PXEI01000080.1 GCA_003564775.1 Spirochaetaceae bacterium | reverse complement strand
TCTGGCCACAATGCCAGCATCTTCGCGAGCCTGGAAAAGTTCATCTACGGTGATTAACCCAGCAAGTATTGCCAGCTTCACAGGGTCGGTGGTATCTACCGAATCCCGCACTTCCTGCAGTTTGGTTGCATAGTAGTCGACAAGATCTCCGAGGTACTCAGGATCTTCATCTGAGCGGATAGTGAAGGACTGTCCCAGTAGCTCAATGCGCATGCCTGAGCCGCCTAGAAAATATCAAGTTCTTGATTTTGTTGCGATTCCTGGACTTCTTGGGTAGGCGTTGTGTCGGCAGCAGGGGGGGAGTTGTCAGTGGAGAAGTTGCCCGAGGTTGAAGATTTGGCTTGAGGGTGTTCCACACCCTGTGTGGTTTCCACACCCGCAAAACTGTCGTCTGAGTCTTCCGAGATCTGCTGAGCGGTGCCTTGTGGGCCAGCACCGTCTGCAATCTCGTGTTCCAGTTGATCCAGCTGCTCCAGCGCGGCGAGAATTCCGCGCTCGATGGCAGCCTGATCCTTGCTCTGCTGTTCAAGCCGCGCCTCAAGTTTAGCTGCCTGTGAACGTGACTCGGTGAGTTGTTCTTTGAGTTGTCGTTTGTCGTTCTCGAGCGCATTAATGCGCTCGACGGCTTCGTTAACCCTTTGTTCCAGGCGGCGGATCTGCTCAAGGCTCAGCATGTTTTATTTGAGCGCGTTCTTGGCTGTATTCACAATAGAGGTAAATGCTGCCGGATCTTCAATGGCCATGTTCGAGAGCGCCTTGCGGTTGATCTCAATTCCGGCCTTGTCGAGCCCATGCATAAAACGACTATAGTTGATGTCGTGATCGGTGAGACCTGCAGAAATCCGACTGATCCAGAGCGCTCGAAACTCTCGCTTCTTGGTGCGACGGTCGCGGTATGCATAAAGGTCAGCCTTGGCAACTGCATCTTTGGCGGTCCGAAATAGTTTACTCCTGCGACCCCAGTACCCCTTGGCCTGTTTGAGTATGTTTTTTCGCCTGTCTTTGCGGCGTGTTCCATCGACTGCGCGAGGCATAGTAGTTCTCCTTCAAACTCGAGTATTCTGTGTAATGAACGGCGCTTAGCCGTAGGGAAGAAGCTGCTTTGCTCGCTTCTGTTCGGCATCGCTTAGAATGCCGCTCTTGCGCAAGCTTCTCTTCCGCTTGGTGCTTTTCTTGGTAAGTATGTGACGCAAGCCCTGTTTCTTGTACTTGACCTTACCAGTTCCGGTTACCGAATAGCGCTTGGACGCACTCTTTCGTGTCTTCATCTTTGGCATAAACGTGATCTCCTCGACCTGCCTGGTGTTCTGTGTGCGCGCTCAGGATGCAACGGCGCGTTACTTCTTCGTATTTGGCCCGACGATCATCGACATGAAACGACCTTCCATAGTCGGCGTTTTGTCGACGTGGTATTCATCTCCGAGCAAATCCAGGATTTTGTTCAGCAAGACCCGCCCGCGGTCGGTGTGAGCCAACTCACGTCCACGGAACCGAATTGTCACCTTGACCTTGTTTCCTTCATCAAGAAAGTCCTTGATGTGTTTGGTTTTGAACTGCAGATCATGATCCTCGATCTTGGGTTGCATTCGGATTTCTTTGAGCTTCACGAGCTTCTGTTTGCGCTTTACCTCACGGTTCTTTTTCTCAAGTTCGAACTTGTATTTCCCGTAGTCGATGATTTTGCAAACAGGAGGGCTTGAGTTGGGAGCTACCTCCACCAAATCCAGTCCTTGCTCCTCGGCCATCTTCAACGCCTCGGCTGTTGGAAGAATACCCTGTTGATCACCGTCGTCTCCGATGAGCCTTACTTCGCGTACGCGGATCATCTGATTGATTCGCAGTTCCTTACCGGCCAATGTGCCTCCTTAGTGTCACCTTGCAAATTCCTGTATAGATCGTATACCATAGCATCCGACATAAAAAGAGTCAAATGGCTCCCTGACCTACGACCCTCCCAAACATGGTAGGAGGTATCATGTCCGATTTCCTGAAGCTAATCGAAACGGCCAAGCAACTCGAAGAGCAGAACGCCGAAGTATACGAAATCTACTCCGAGATTACCGATCATTTCGGACTTATGCAACTGTTGCGGGCCCTTCGTACCGGCATAGATACCCATACAAAGACGCTCGGTCGCTTCTTGGATCATCGAGCGGGGCATGTGGAGGTCGATGAGGCGCGGATCAAGGCGTTCGATCTCAGCGAGTATGAGGTTGAGCGCAGTTTCGACGCCGCGATGGAGTACAGTGACTTTCTGTGCATGATTCTACAACTGGAGGAACGACTCCAATCGTTTTACGAGAACATAGTGAGTGTTGTGCTCAGCACCGAACACCGCGATGTTTTCAGGCGGCTTGCAGCCGATCAAGAGAAACATCTTTGGCTTGCTCGGAGCAGGCTTGAGCTCGAGAACTTCACGGTCGATGGCTGTTCGTAAGCACAAAACACGTTTCGGTCGCAAGCCAGTTGTGCAAAAAGGGTGGAGCAGTGTGACGACGGGTCATATCTATACTCCTTACTATATCGAGGTTGAGTGTGGAGCACAGTTCCACAAAGTCCTTGCGGGTGCAGAAATGGATGTTCGGCGTGTTGTACCATTCGTAGGGGATATTTCTATTGACCGGCATGCGACCACCAAACACGAGTTGCACACGGTTGAGAACGTGTCCAAAGTTAGGGAAGTTCACTACCGCGTAACGGCCAACTCGAACCATCTCCTGAATTAACATTGCCGGATCATGAATCATCTGCAGGGTGTGATTGAGGATTACGTAGTCGTAGCTTCCGGTTGGATAGTCCTTGAGTCCTTCTTCAAGGTTCCCCTGAAAAACCGACAACCCCTTGCTTATACACTGGAGGATCATGGATTCTTCAATATCGACC
>PXEI01000079.1 GCA_003564775.1 Spirochaetaceae bacterium | reverse complement strand
TCATCTAAGGATCCTGCGCAGGGTGCTGATCACGGAAGACTATCTTGAACTGTTGGTGTGCATGTCTTGAAAGCGGGCGTTCATATCTGCGCGCAACTCTACAAAGCGCTTGTCTACCTGCTCAAAGCGTTTATCCAGTTGCTCGAACCGTTTCCAGTTCAAAGCCGTGTTTGGCTCTCCAGGGAGCGAAGCGGTTCTGTCAGCGATTCTGAGTGCGGTACGGCAGTACCATGGCTTTCCAGAGGTGACTGACCTTGAGATCACCAACCCCGTTAACCTGCAGACCTTCCGTTCGGACAAGCGTTCGGTGGTAGATGCCCGCGCCCGCGACCGAAGCAACACCGTGTTTAACATTGAGGTACAGAGCTACTGGTGCAGGGGCTGACTCAGCGTCCCTGCCGGTTGAGCCGTGGTTTCCCCCGACACCACTGGAGCGCTGGGTATACTTTATACGTAGGGCAGGCACGGAGGACGTGGTGATGAAAAAGATCAAGGAACAAGAACCCATGATTGCGCGGGCAGATGGAAAGTACCGGAGTTTCCTGAATGACGAGGATGCGTTCTGCGCAAGCCTGGAGCATGAGCGATGAGTGCGTGACCGCGCGCAGATGATCCTGGACGGCGAGGAACGCGGCCTCGCGGAGGGACTCGAGCAGGGAGTCGCCAAGACCGCAGCCAACATGATTGAACTTGGGGTTGATGAAGACATTATCTTGAAAGCAACCGGTCTAAGCCGCGCCCAGCTGAGTGAGCTCAAAGGGCGCTCGGACTAGCCTTGTCAATCATACGAACCTAACGGGAACAACGTCGCGCAGAACCACGCCCGTGCGACCATTTTCACTGCGATGGAACACACGCCATGGTAGGTAGGAAAACGTACGTTTGGGCGTAACTGGATTTGAACCAGTGACTTCTACCGTGTGAAGGTAGCACTCTCCCACTGAGTTATACGCCCAAAATTCAAGAACTGTCAGTACTATAACAGCTGGACGAGTCGAATGCAAGCGCAGTAGAATGCGCAGATGAAAAAGCGCGGTGAGACGAACGGGGCAACAACAAACGACACGCACAACACACAAAGCACACAACTGCATGCGCACGATGCCGGAGCAGATAGATATAACGGCCCTATTCAGGTGGCTGTGGTCGGGCTTGGACGCATTGGGTCCATGCTGGAACAGGATGAGCGACGTGAGAAACCTTGCACGCATGTGGGTGCAATTCTGGCAAACCCCGAGTGCACATTGGTTGCCGGGGCAGATAACGACCCGGAGCGCAGGCTGGACTTTGTAGAGCGGTGGGACTGCCTTTCGGTGTTCACCGACGTGCATTCACTGCTCAAAGCCGTGAAGCCAGACATTCTTTGCATTGCCACGCACCCGGACAGCCACGCGGAGATTGCGGCTGCGGCGGCCCCAACGGTGCCGGTGCTGGTCTGTGAAAAGCCAATTGCGCATACCATGTTGGACGCACGCCGTATCGTGCAGCTTACCGAGCGTTACGGGACGCGCATTGTGGTGAATCATGAACGGCGCTACTCAGAAGACTACATTGAGGCGCGCCGTGCAGTGGAGGATGGCCGCTACGGTGAGCTGCTGTCCATTCGGTGCAACCTCTATTTCGGCCGCACCACACGGCTTGACCGCATGCTGATGCATGACGGCACCCACATTCTTGACGCGGCGGCGTTTCTGGCTGGCAAGAAGCTGCGGCGGGCCCGACTGCACGGCGGGCTCAGGACACGCAAGGGCACCGCGTATGTGGTTGCCTCTGCGGGCAATGCAGATGTGCTGCTGGAGATTGGCGCCGGGCGTGATCACCTGAACTTTGAAATTGAACTGAGTTTTGAGCAAGGACGCATTCGGGTGGGCAACGGCGTACGTGAGTACTGGCAGAGTGTGGAAAGCCCGTACTATGAAGGCTATCGATCCCTGGTATGCACCGACGCAACGCCCTTAAAAGAGACAGGGTACTTCCGTAACATGCTCCAAGATGCAGTGCGATGTTTTCGCGATCCAGACTATAAACCGGTCTCGAGCGCCAAAGACGCTCGATCCTCGGTCAATCATATTCTGAACATCACCCGTTTCCGGGTGAGTCCATAAAGATTCACGCTACCGGCTGGCAGCGCTAACAGTGCTGCCCGACATGGGTGACCAGCAGCTATACAAGCTCTATCCGTCCAAACGGCCAATGACATACTGTCTCAGCTGCGAGGCCGGAATAATCTCATCAATAGAGCCCACCTGCTTAGCCCGCTCTACCGAGTGGATTTTGTCAAAACGAGTTGCCAGTTCGGCCTGTTTCTCTGCATGCACCTGCTGATAAACCTCGTTGTACTCAAGCTGAGTGAACTCGGCGTCTTCCTTGAGTTTTCGTCCTGCATCCTGCACGCGTGGGTCTTTTTCCGTATCCTGCGTGACCGCACGTGGAAACACAACCGCGGCGGCTGGCGCCCCTCCAATGACAGAGGCGTACGAGCCTTCAATGGCAACCGCATGCAACTCACTGTTGAGCGCCTTGGAGAACACAACGTAGGCACCTCCATGATAGCGAGCGGTGATTACAAAGATAATTGGCCCCTTAAAGTTCACCACCGCGCGTCCAATCTCGGCGCCGTACTCCAGCTGCAGTTTTCGGAGCGACTCAGGCGAGCCGTCAAAGCCGGAGAGGTTGGCCAGGATTACCGCGGGCACTCTGCCGCTGAACGCGTTCAACGCACGCGCAACCTTCTTGGAGCTCTGGGGGAACAGGGTTCCACCGCTCCAGCTCTCCGGGCCGTCGTGTGGAATCTCCCCTAGCCGAGCCAGGGAGCGGCTTTCAATTCCAATGAGCCCAACCGGGTGGCCACCGAGCCGGGTCTCCCAGACAATTGCCGTCTCGGCGTCCT
>PXEI01000379.1 GCA_003564775.1 Spirochaetaceae bacterium | reverse complement strand
GTCCGGAGACGACGACGTCCTACATCGGATGAACCGAAACTACACCTACAGCGAGTACCTCAAGATTGTTGAGGATATTCGACGTCTCCTGCCGGGTGCTTCAATCTTCACCGATATCATTGTAGGGTTCAGCGGCGAGACCGAGGCGCAGTTTGAAAACACACGCCGAGCAATGCGTGAGATTGAGTTTCATATGGCCTATGTTGCCATGTACTCACCGCGCCCCGGAGCCCGCAGCGCCGACTGGCCGGACGATGTCCCCCACGAGGAAAAACGTCGCCGACTGCACGCCCTCAGTGAAGAGCTTACCTCTTCCGGACGCAGGCACACCGAGGCCCTTATCGGCCGAACCATTCCGGTACTCGTAGAGTCACCAGACCGGAAAAACCTGTACTTCTCGGGGCGCAGCGAAGGGCTGCTGCCGGTACGCATACGGGGAGCCTCGACGGAACTTATTGGGAAGGTCGTGCCGGTTCAAATCTCGGCTGCACGTCCTCTGTCAATTGAAGGTGAGTTGGTAACCGGACTGCCCTTCGGGTGGGCAGGGGCGGATCAGTATGACTCCTGAGTGTGCCACCAGCACCTCCACCAAACGGGTTGCGTTCCAGACGCTGGGGTGCAAGCTCAACCAGCACGAGACTGAGTCTATTGCGGCAGATTTCCGCCATGCCGGGTACACCATTGTTCCCTTTGGTGAGGCCGCCGACGCCTACATCATTAACACCTGTACCGTCACCGCCAAGGCCGACAGAAAATCCAGAAACACGGTCAACCGCGCACTCCGCAGCCGCGAAGGAGCCACGGTGGCCAGCCAGATCGCTCCTGGAATAGATCTGCACGGCTTGCCAGCCTCGGTTGTTGTCGTAACCGGCTGTTTTGTAGAAGCCTCGCCAGATCTCTACCGTGACGTCCCGGGACTGTACCTGCTGGACAATCGGCGGAAGAGCGCCGCGCTGGAAATTGTCGACGCCCATCTGTCTGGTGAACTCGTAGTGCCGGAGCGCCACGCACCGGCTCCGTTTAACTTTGACACGCCATCACCGGTGTTCCGCACCCGCGGCACCGTAAAAATTCAGGACGGCTGCAATACCGGCTGTAGCTACTGCATTATCCCGGTGGTCCGTGGCCGCGCCCTAAGCCGTCCAGCGGCCGCGGTGTGTGAGGCCGTACGCAGGAACATCGACCGCGGGTATCGTGAGATTGTCCTGACCGGAATCAATATGAGCCGCTATCGTGATGCAGATACAGACTTCCCGGCCTTGCTGCGGCAGCTTCTGGAACTGCCTGGTGACTTCCGGCTACGGCTGTCCTCACTTGAGCCGGAACTCCTTACAGAGCCCCTGCTTGAAATGGTACACCACCCGCGCTTTATGCCTCACCTGCATCTCTGCCTGCAAAGTGGTTCGGACCGTATTCTGTCCCGTATGAACAGGGGATATACCCGGGCGGAGTTCACACAGGCGCTTAAGGCCATTAGAACTGTAGTGCCGGACTTTCACTTCACCACCGATATAATTGTGGGCTTTCCCGGAGAGACCGAGGCAGATTTTCAGGAAAGCGTGGATGCGGTAAAAGAACTGGAGTTTGGCCATGTGCACACCTTTCCGTACTCACTGCGGAGCCACACACGCGCAGCAAAGATGGACGGCCACCTTCCTGAAAAGCTGAAGTCCGAACGCGCTCATGTTATGCGCGAACTCGCTGCCGCCGAAAAGCTGCGTTATCGCCGCTCGCTGCTTGGCCAGCAGGAGGAACTCCTCATAGAGCGCGTTGGCCCTCTCGGCACGGCAAGCGGCTACGGTCGAAGATATGTCCCAATCACCGTTGCGGCAAACGAAACAAAGCTCAAGGTGAACGGCCTCTACACAGTCGTACTGAGTGAGCTTGACCAGACCGATGAGCCGGTGTTCCATGGAAGCCTGGTGTAACTGACCAGCAGGCCGAGGCCGGGCTACAGCGTATGCCCGCCAGCGGCCCGAACGAGCCGGTCTCGTACCGCCCGTCCGACACCTTCCAGCGGTGGTAACTCGGCCACAATCACCTCGCACCCCTGGTGGTCAAACCAAATGAGCTTGCGATACAACAGGTGGGCGTACTCTTCTGCTGAGTTCATAACATATACCGGAGTGGCCGGGCCAACCCCGACCGGCGGCCTGTTCATTGCAATGACCCCGAATCGGCGTCCATGAAATCGCTTGCGTATGCGGGCTCCATCAACTCGGTCGGTAACAAATACCTCGGCACGCGGTTGGTAATGACGGTAACTCATCCCGGGGGCTTCGGGTCGGGTCGGGGCCTCAGGCCCGGCTGCCGAAACCGTCGCAGCCGTCCGGCCCGGATCCGCCCCCGTCTCACGAACTCGCACCCCGGGGAGTTCCTCCCCAAGACACCGCGCGATCATCTCAACGGTAATTGCTCCAGGGCGTAGAAGCGTCACCTCATCGTCGGTACATCGCACAATGGTGGACTCTATCCCGTGCCGACAAAAACCCCCGTCCACCGCGCAGTCAACTTTTCCATCTAAACCTGAGAGCGCCATTTCCAGGCTTGTCGGACTCGGGCGCCCGGAGATATTGGCACTCGGGGCCGCTACCGGCACCCCACACAAGTGCAGAAACTCACGCGCCACCGGATGTGATGGAATGCGTATTCCAACCGTGGGCAGGCCAGCAGTTACCAGGGAGGAAACCCGTTCCGCCTTGGGTAGTACTATGGTAAGTGGGCCCGGGGCAAATGCATCGAACAGCAGCTCAGCAGAACGAGGCACCGAGGAGACTGCCTCACCTAACATTGAGGTGGAAGCTATGTGGAGAATAAGCGGGTTGTCCTGTGGTCTACCCTTAGCCGCGAAAATCCGGCCAACGGCTTGTTCACTAAGTGCAGAGGCACCAAGCCCGTACACCGTC
>PXEI01000393.1 GCA_003564775.1 Spirochaetaceae bacterium | reverse complement strand
TCATGGGATACATAAATGATAGACATTTCCAGTTCGCGCTTAAAGCGACGGAACAGGTTCAGCACACCTGCGCGTATTGAAACATCGAGCATGGAGACCGGTTCGTCGGCCACCAGGAAGTGGGGGCCACAGACTATAGCACGAGCAATGGCCACACGTTGGCGCTGGCCACCGGAAAGCTCGTGCGGATAACGGTCAAGATAGGTTTCTGGTGGAAGGAGGTCTACCTCGCGCAGCGCCTCAACAACAAGCTCCTTGCGTTCCTCAGAAGTCCCAATGCCGAAGTTGCGCAGTGGCTCGAGCACTGTCTGAAAAATGGTGAACCGTGGGTTAAGGGTTTCATACGGGTCCTGGAAAGCCATCTGAACCAGGCGCCGAAACTCCTTGCGAGTGCGGCCTTTCTCGGTGATGGGCTGCCCGCGATAGCTCAATGAGCCAGACGTAGCAGTCTGAAGTCCGGTAATGATCTCGCCAATTGTGCTTTTTCCTGATCCGCTTTCTCCGGCAAGCCCGAGAATTTCCCCTTCATGTACCTCTAAAGATACCCCATCCACTGCATGAACCACTTTTCGTGCTTCCCGCCGTAGCGATGCGCCGAAGCTTTGTTTCACCGGATAGTGTTTCGTGACGTCCTTAATTACGAGGGCGGCTTGTGAAGTACCGGTGCTGCCGGTACCAGGGTCGGAACTGCCGTCGGTTTTGCCTTTGTGTCCGGTGTGCTCGGAATCAAAACGCTTGCTTGCATGCAAGAGGTGTTGTGCTGCCGCTGCGCGTTGTTCTTCCTCCTCTCGGTTTGCTCTGCCAGCCTCTTGCTGTCGCCAGCGCTCCTGCTCGGCGGCACGTTCGCGAAAGGACTCGGCCTGGTCCGTATAGTGGCAGGCCGAGAAGTGGCCAGGGCTCACTTCTACCGACGGCGGTGCTTCGTTGCGGCACGTATCCGTAGCAAAAGGACAGCGCGCTGCGAAGGGACAGCCGGGAATTCTTTCGGAAAGATCCGGTGGCGTGCCGGGGATAGAAATGAGCTCGCCTTTGGCGCTTTCGAGCGTTGGAAAAGCGTTAAGAAGACCAATGGTGTAAGGGTGCGAGGCATTGCGGAAAAGCTCCGAGGTGGAGCCAATCTCCACAATTTTCCCTGCATACATTACCGCAACACGATGACACATCTCAGCCACCAACGAGACATCATGCGTTACCAGGATCATGGAGTTCTTCAGTTGGCGTTGTATCTGATCAAGCTGTTTGAGAATACCGTCCTGAACGACTACATCAAGCGCCGTAGTCGGCTCGTCTGCGATGATGAGCTTGGGGTTGAGTGCGAGTGCTAAGGCGATAACCACCCGCTGGCGCATTCCGCCTGAGAGCTGGTGCGGATATGACGAGAGGCGCTTGGGCTCAAGCCCAACAAGCTCAAACAGCTCAACGCCGCGCTCATGCGCCTGAGCAGAACTGATAGTGGTATGAGTCTTGAGCGTCTCGGTGATTTGGTCGCCGACAGTGTAAACCGGGTCCAAGGAGTTCATAGCACTCTGTGTTACAAGCGAAAGCTCACGCCAGCGAACCTTGTTCAGTTGTGATTCGGGCAGAGAAACCAGGTCGGTGCCGTTAAACAGCACCTCACCGGACTCAATGCGGGCATTCGATGCGATTATGCGCATAATTGACTTGGCGAGGGTGGTCTTGCCACATCCGGACTCACCAACCAGGCCCAGGTTCTCACCTTCGGCCATAGAGAAGGAGGCACCGTCAACGGCACGCACCTCCTTTCCGCGGGCGGTATAATATGTATGTAAGTCTTTGACTTCAAGCAGCATGATTCCAAACTCTCCTTATTTCCGCGCCAGTCGGGGATTCGCAATCACCTCAAGTGCGCGCGAAATGAAGAACACCGACACTACCGTGAGCATGATCATTATTCCTGGAGGAAGTACCCACCACCAAGCTGTCCGCCAGGCACCGGAAAGGCGAGCCTGATGCAGTATTGTGCCCCAGGAGTACAGGCGGGGTGGGCCGAGTCCCAGGAAGCTGAGGGTTGCCTCGGCCGTAATTGCAAAGGCCATGGCTACGGCGAGCTGGAGAAATGCAAGCGGGAGTACGTTTGGCGCAATGTGTACGTACATGATGCGGAGGTTACTTGCTCCCGCTACCTTTGCCGCTTTGACAAAAGGGCGGTTGGCAAGGGACAGCACCTGGCTCCGAATAATGCGTGCCGTGGTACGCCAGGTCAGCAGTCCGACTGCCAGGATAATGATCTGTATGCCCGGGCGAGTCAGCAGCACTAAGACCATGGCAAAGGGTTCGAGCGGCAGGGCGTACATGATGTCGACAATGCGCATCAAAACGTTGTCGGTTCTGCCTCGCAGGTAACCTGCAAAAAGGCCGACGTTAGTACCTATCACCGTTACCATGATGGCTGCGACAAGAGCTACCATAAGCGCGGTACGGGTACCGTAAATGACCTGGCTATAGATATCTCTTCCGTTGTGGGTGGTGCCGAAAAAGTGCTCGGCGGACGGCCTTGTAAGTGAGTTGATATATGGGTCAGTTCCAACCGCAACGAACTGGGTTGAGTTTCCGGCGACATCTCGAAAGTGCCGCTCATAACCACTGCGAATGCGCTGCCAAACGCCATTCTCAAGGAGCATTAAGTCTCCGTGGGTAGCTGCGGCCGCAGCCCGGTTGCCAATGATTTTGACCCCGCGAAGGCTACGAGCCACCGGCGACTGCATTTCGCTCCAACTATCGCCGTCAAAGTGGTAGACCGTACCTCGTTCACCTACTGCAAGAATGTTGTGCATGCCGTCTGAGTCAATTGCATAGATATCGCGGAAACCGGGAGACTGCTCTTCATGGAGTTCAGTTCCATCCCAGCGGAGCAATGTACCTCGCGCACCAACCACGAAGCCCATCT
>PXEI01000149.1 GCA_003564775.1 Spirochaetaceae bacterium | reverse complement strand
TGGTGCTGGCGAGCTCATTTCGCGAGGCGAGCTTCAGCGAATTGCCTCGGTTATGGAGTTTGCCGGGAGTAGTCTGGATCAACTGATGCCGCGCACCGAACCCATTGCGGAGACCGAGTCCAGGCGAATTCGGGAACTCAGAGAACCGGATGAGCGTACATTCAACGCGGCCGCAGGGGGTGCTCAACTTCCTGCGACGGTACATATTGAAACCAATCCTCCCGATGCAGAGATCTATCTTGAAGGGTTGCCAATTGGGAAGAGGATCTACTCGGCACTGTTTCTGGATGATGAAAGACCAGTGTTTGAGGTTCGGCGCCGGGGATATCAGTCCCAAAGCATAACAGTTCGGTTTGACGAAGATCGTGACCAAGTAGTTCGGGTAAGTCTTGCGCCACTGGAGCCGGAACTCAGTACAGATGAGTTTATTGAGGCTGCTGTCGCCGGACGAGTCGAGGCAATACAACGCCACATAGAGTCCGGTGGAGATGTAAATGCCATTGATCGCGATGGGCTGAACGCCTTGGCCCGAGCCATGGGCTTGCCAGCCTTCGCCCGGGGGCGTATTGGTGCGTATCAGCCGAGTACCGAACTTGTCACCGTCCTGCTTGAAGCGGGCATAGATGTGGGCTTGCCATACTACGTTGACGGCCGACGTTTCTTTGCGCTGCACCTGCCGGTACTCGCTTCTCTTGCGGGCGGGGACGCCGATCTAGAGGTTATCCGACTGTTACTAGACTCCGGAGCCTCGGTTGATTCCTATCTTGAGACCGACGAGATGAGTGTAACCCCGCTTGGGGCGGCAGTGATTGTGGGGTTGGAGTCCGGATCGGTAGACTACGATCTTGTTAAGCTCCTGCTGGAGCATGGGGCCGATCCAAACGCAGGGCTGGTGTACGAGCGTCGTGTACTTGATGTTCTCTCGGCAGCGGTGGTCATGGGCGCGTACACCGGGCATAGCGATGTTGAACTGGTGCGGTTACTGTTAGGAGCTGGCGCGCGTAGAGACTTGAGGTTTCGAATTGACGGGGTTATCGGCACTCCATTGCAGTTTGCCGAGCGTCTTGAGCTGGAGGAGATTGCCCACGTGTTGCGTTCCGAACTCGCCGTACGGTGATCGATACAGTATCTTAGCCATATGGGTGCACTACGCGGACTAGGAATCATCTTTGTTGTTATTGGAGCAGTTCTGCTCCTGCCGGCTGTTCTTGACGCAGTCTATACCGTTTCGTTCATTGCTCGCGCCGAGTCTGTTGCAGGAGAGGTGGTTGAGGTGGACGTTACCCAGAGCCAGATTCCCTTTACCGACCCGGAGAGCGGGCGCCGTTACTATGCAGTTCTTGAGTTCACCGATCTCGACGGAGATACGCACCGTGTTCGCTCGGCGAGTGCAGAAAGGCGTGATGCTGTTGCTGTCGGTGAGGAACGAGAACTGCGGTATCTTCCAGATGACCCCGCGTCCGCCAGGGTAGCGAGTCTCATGGGACTATGGGGTCGCGGAATTGTCCTTGCGGGAACAGGTTTGCTCTTTGTGGCGGCCGGAGCAGCTGTTATCGGGCGCCGACTCTAAAGCCGACTCTAAATCTGAGGGCTTCACGAGTGAAACTCTGCACTGGGACGACAGTTCTGCATGTGGCTAAAGGTGCAGACCGAAGGAGCGACGATCGCTCCAGGGCACAAAAAACCCCACAGCGTTATACCGTGGGGCTCTTTGTGCCTTTGAGAAAGGCCATGAGAAGTCTTAGCGCTTGCTGAGCGCGTCTTTCACTGCGTCAATGATGCCTTGGCTGGTCTGGGTCGCACCGGTCACGAGATCTACATCTGCGTTGTTGGCTTCAACAATTCGCTGAATAGTCATGTCACGGCTGCGGTTGCTGAGACCTGGGGTCTCGTTAAACTCAACCAGTTTCACCTCGGTAATGTTGTTCCCCTGCATTACTACATCAACCGTGATGGGGCCGATGTAACCTTCACCGGTACCTCGCAGTGTCTGCTGTGCAACGGCAAGCGCCGGAATGAGAAGAGCAATAACCAGAGCGATAAGAGCAATTCGTAGCTTCATACCTTAGTCCTCCATTTTGTCGAACAAATAGTTCCTGTGTATTTCGACGAAATCTATAGTACCACAGTGGCGGCGGGTATTTCCAGTCTTTCGTCCGAAGAATGCCTTTAAACCGGTCAATGGTGCAATGTTTCGCGGTTGCTCATTGTAGCGCAGCATGCCACAACCGTCAAGCTTGGCTGTGGGCCCAATTTAAATGAAAGTTCCAGCAGGCTGGCACCCCAGCAGAAAGTCGGAAGCTCTGGACTCTATGCAAAGACTCGGAATATGCTGAGCTGGTGAAAAAGCTGAAGCAGATAAAGAGTGTAGGTGTGTACTGTGCGTCGAGTTTCGGGGTAAACCCTAGTTTTGTGCGCGGAGCACAGGAGCTGGGTACCCTGCTAGGTGAGCGAGGTATCACTCTTGTGTATGGGGGTGCCCGAGTTGGCCTTATGGGTGCGGTTGCAGATGCTGTGCTTGCCAGGGGTGGGCAGGTAATTGGCGTCATTCCAGAGAGCATGATTCAGCATGAAGTAGCCCACACCGGACTGCAAGACTTGCGGATTGTGGCTTCTATGCATGAACGAAAAGCAGTCATGGCCGAGCTTTCTGATGCCTTTGTGGCGCTTCCTGGCGGTTACGGCACTATGGATGAGACATTTGAGATACTGACCTGGGCTCAGTTGGGTCTACATAACAAACCCTGCGTGCTGTGTAATCTTGACGGCTACTACGATTTGCTTCTTCGCTATCTTGATAGTATGGTGACCGGCGGGCTGGTGCGACCTGCTCATAGAGCGCTTGCGATGGCAGCGCCAGATCCGGTTGCCGCCATAACGGCACTTGAGGATGCGGTTGCAACACTCGGCTCAGGCGAAACGAAATGGGATGAGCTGGCTACCTGAGGAGGCGCTGAAACTCATCCTCCGGGAGCAGACCGCCGCCCGTGAGCCACACCAGATGCGCAGAAGGTGTGCGCAGGCCTTCTATCTGCGCCCGTCGAGCTGGCCCCCCCAGGCCCGCAGCTGCCGACAGTTCAAGACGTAAACCGTCCGAGGCATAGAACTGCTTGAGGTAGGCGCGCATCGCTTCATCGCTTTCTGTGTAGAGTCCAGAACACAATGCACCAATAATCGGGCCAGCAAGCACCGAGGGACTTCCCACAGCCAGCCCGTCAGCATCGGTAGTAAGCGTCAGACCATAGTCGCTGACATGCAGACCTTCATACCGTTCTTCCAGGACAGCAAGCAGCAGTGCCGGAGCCTGTGTGGGTTCAACCGTGTAACTCTCTACCGCAGCGGCACCAAACTCGAGTGCTAAGCCGTACGCAATTCCTGCCGGGCCACCACCGACTCCGCACGGAAGGTAGACGCAGAGAGGGGAGTCGGCGGTTGGGTATACTCCCAGTTTCGCGAGTTGTGCGCGGAGTGGATGGGCTGCAGCTGCGTAGCCGTATAACAGGCGGGTCGAGTTCTCGTCGTCAACAAAGTAACTGCGTGGAGAGTCGGCCGAGGCTGCTCTGCCAACTTGGACGGCTGCGGAAAAATCTCCTTCGTGTTCAACGACTGTTGCGCCGTGGGAGCGCAGCAGCTGCTTCTTCCACTGTTTGGCGTCGCGGGACATGTGAATAACCGCGCGAAAGCCCAACGCGCGTGCCGCGATTCCAATTGAAAGTCCAAGATTTCCGGTGGAGCCAACACAGATTTCATGTTCGGCAAAGAGCCTGCGAGACTGACCCGCGGCGAGCTGCAGTAGGTCGTCCCCGGGATTGATGAGTTCTGCCTCCAGCGCGAGTTCCTCGGCATGACACAATACCTCGTGAATGCCGCCCCGAGCCTTGATTGAGCCCGCAATGGGCAACGCTCCGTCGCACTTTGCCAGCAGCGGCACACTCGCCATGAGTACACGGAGTGGCGACTCTATCTGTCCGGGGCGGTCTGCAAAGGCACTTTCGGGAAAGAGGCGGGCCAACAGTCCCTGGGCACGTCGCATGCGGTCGGCCGCATCGGCCACTCCGCCAGGGTTCACCCGGCTTTTCTCCGCACCTTGTCCAAGCACCATCTGCGGCCGAGGACTATTGCGGAAAAAAACCGGCTCGGCGCGTCGGATTCCTTCGATCATCTGTCGGCGTGTGACGTGATTGTCCATAGGGCCCTCCGTGCCGTTCCTCGTCGCAGTGTATCCATTGACCGGTACCTGCTTTGCTCTCTATACTCCCCCCATAATATGTCTACCCCAACTCAAACTCAACAGCAAACCGAGCAGGAACCAGGATCCGACGCCGTAGGTGGCGCTGGTGTCAACTCCGAGATCGCTGGGCGAAAGCTCTTTTTTCTCCATCCTCCGGCATGGATCCGTGAGGAGTTTGTCTATGGAATGGTCAGGCTTGGGTACAAAACCTACACTACCGAGGAGTCGCGGGGTTTGCGCAAACTTGTGTCGTTGTATCCAGGGTCACTGCTGTTTGCAAATGTTGATAAGGGGCCAAAGGGCTTCGATTGGCTTAAAGTGCTTTCATCTATGAACGATCTTTTTCGGGAGAAAGACATACGTTTGGGAATTCTTTCGGAAGATAACCGCAAGGATACCATTAAACGCTATTTAAGTGCGGTTTCCGCACCGTGTGGCTACATCGTCATGAGTAGCGGGCGGAAAGAGATCGCTGCACGAATTACTACCCAGGCGGCGAGACAAAAGGCTCGGGGGCGCCGCACACAGGTGCGGGCGAGGTGCTTCGACGGCAGTGCTACGGTCAATGTGAAGTATGCAGGCGACCATCATGCCGGCCGCGTGCTTGACATTAGCGGCGTAGGAGCGGCGTGCGTGATACCAAGCCTTGACGACCGGCTGCGGAAAGACGACTGGGTGAGCGACATTCAACTCAAGCTCAACTCACGCATCTGCACCGTTTCCGGAAGGGTTGTAGGAGTTAGGACTGAGTCGGAAAAAACACTTGTTCTGCTCTTTGACGAAGCCCGCAGTGACTCGGTTGAGGAAAAGATCTATTCATTTGTGCAGGAAACGATACAGCGAAACTTTGAGCGCGCTATGTCATAAAAGGTTGGGGATATATGGTGTGTAGATCCAATCTGTCACTACACACCAACCGTTGGGTGCAGCCAGCACTCCTTAGCCGTCGTCTCCAATTGCGTCGACCGGGCATACACCCTGGGCATCTAATGCGGCTTCACGCTCTGCGTCGCCTTCCGGCTGCTTAAACACGTAGGCAAAGGTGCCGGAATCGTCCATCACGTAGTGATCCGGATCAGTTTGTGCACACGCTTCACATCCAATACAGTTGGAATCTACATAAAAAGGCCCAGGTACATTTCCCGACACCTTGGAGTTCTTGTCTGCCATAGTTGATCTCCTTGATTCATGGTCTTGGGGGGAATATACTGCGCTCACCGGGTAATCGGAAACAATGAATCGGAAAGGATGGGCGTGCGTGGTACGGTTTCCTGCTCTTGTCATGGCAGCGTTGCTTTTGTTCGCATGTGTTCTCTATCCGCGGTCGGTTGCCGGAGAACCACTGTATGGGGCTGACCATGCGTTGGTTCGGAGCATTGAACTACTGTATACCCGCTCCAACCTTGCCTTTCCTACCGCCACCTACCCCTTGTCACGAAGCGAACTCTATACCGCGGCGCGGAACCTCGAATCGCAAGCACAGAGTCTCTCCGAGCGTGACCGGGTGCAGGCCTTTCTTGTTCGGCTTGGGTACTCCCCGGAGGTGTATCACTACGAACTGAGCACTGAACTGGTGGCACAGGCCTTTCTCCCTGGCGGGCTGAAGTATGACAACTACGCCGAGCTATCGGCGAAAGGGAACTCGGTTGCGGCCATTCAAGTAGGGGCTCGGCGCGATGCCCGCGCAGCGCTCTTTCTGCAAGCGGAGATAGGGCGTGAGTTCGCGTCCTTCACCGACGACAAGCCCTACACAAATCTGCCGATCTATGAAAGCGGTGTGCCTTTTGTGGGTGAGTATACCGAGTTGACCGCCGCCTACCTGCATTACGTGTTGGGTGCTGCCGAGGTAGTCATTGGCCGGGCCCCGTTCTTTGTCGGCCCGTCTCCCTTTTCCTCGCTGCATGTCGCCGAGGAGATCCCTTTTTTGGATGCTGTGCGGCTGAGCCTGCCGTTTGGATTGGCGCATTTTACCTGGCTGGTTGCTACGCTGGAGAATAGACGGGCTGGCGGTGAGCCGGAGCGTGGTGAACTGCCAATTGGTTATGACTATGGGCGAAACATCATTCTGTACAACCTGCAGCGAGTTGAGGTATCGCATAAGCGGGTGCGGGTGGGAGTTGGTGTGCAGGCAATTACCGCGCGGCGTGAAAACATGTTTCAACTCTCCGACTTCGTTGCCGCTGGGGCTGGCCTGCACTCAGAGTCACCAGTGAGCAATCTAAGTGTGGTTGGCGATATGTCTCTGGTATTGAGACCGGGGGTGGTCGGGTTTCTACAGTCCGGGTTTGACGCGATAGATCTTGAGGCATTCGGGGCCCAGGAAGCCGGGGCGCCAACCATCTTTGCGGTGCTTGGTGGTGTACATGCGCGGAGTGAAGGGCCACGTGCAATCTGGGATGGAGTCCTGGAGCTTGGTGATACCCACTATCTCTGGGGAAGTTTTGATGACGCGGAGTACCTCAGCAGGGCAATTTACCGGCGGGAACTGGTTGGAGAAAGCGAGTACATGCCGCTGAGCTCACCGTACGGCCCCGGCGTAACCTGGATTCGCGGCCGCGTCGGTGTTGACTCGCTGGATGGGCTTGATTTTGGGATGGAACTCCTCGTACGATGGATTAATCCGGCGGCGAGCCTCACCGCGATTCGGGATGAGACCGGGGCATATCGAGATGACTCGGTGAGCGCTACTGCGGCTCGTGATTTTGCTTTGGGGTTTGGGGGTGAACTCGGATACCGTCTATGGGAGCATACACGAGTTGCCGCTGCGCCTGCGGTTCAGGTGCGCAACTCGGATGCATGGGTTGAGATTATTCTCAGCGTTGAGAGTAGTTTTTCGCGCGCGTCACGACATGTGCCAACACAGTAAGGAGAACGACATGACAATCACCACGAAGGAGTTTGCCGCATACTTCGACCACACGCTGCTCCGACCAAACGTAGTTGGTACGGAGATCGAAACCCTCTGTAGTGAAGCGGCTGAGTTCGGGTTTCGCACGGTGTGCGTGAATCCCATTTGGGTCACTCATGCAGTATCGCACCTGGAGAAGAGTGGGGTCGATGTATGCTCGGTTATAGGTTTTCCATTGGGACAGCATGCACGCGACATAAAGGCTCGCGAAGCCGCCGCTGCGGTTGCCGACGGTGCGCGCGAGATAGATATGGTCATTCGACTAGATGCACTGCTCTCCGGAGATGATCAGACGGTTCGTGACGATATTACCGCGGTTGTGGAGGCCTCGTATCCGGCTCTCGTGAAAGTAATTCTCGAGACATGTTACCTCACCGACGAACTCAAGCGTCACGCATGTCGACTCAGCGTTGAGGCCGGTGCCGCATTTGTGAAGACCTCGACCGGGTTTGGTTCGGGCGGCGCTTCTGTTGACGATATTCGACTCATGCGGGCCGAGGTTGGTACTCACTTTGGTGTGAAGGCGTCGGGAGGCATTCGCTCCTATGCCGATGCCCTGGCCTTGATTGAGGCTGGCGCGACTCGTCTTGGGGCAAGTGCTTCGGTGAGCATACTGCAGGAGATGTCTTCCGCCGGTTCCTGAGGGCTGCCAGTTGCTAAGGGTCTGGCGGCCATACCAATACAACTACATGTCCTTGTCCCAGGGGGGATCTGCACCGGGCCGGGAGCAGGTGATGGCCGCGACCCGACCGGCAAACTCCAGCACCTTCTGGGCCATGGCTTCATTGATACTCCGAATTCCGGCTGGAGTTAACACCCCTTCGCGATACAGAGCAGCCAAAAGGCCGCCGTGGAACGAGTCCCCAGCGCCGACCGTGTCGGCAACCCCGCCAGGCACCGGCATGCCGGGCTGAGTAACGGTGAAGCCGGGCCCAAACGCGGTTGCGCCGTCCTTGCCGCGAGTCAGAACGACAAAAGGAATTCCGTCGTCCGCAAGGTGGCGAGCGGCGGTGCTGGGATCCTGTGTCGGGTAGAGCCATTTAAGATCTTCATCACTGATCTTGAGAATTCCGGTGTGTTTCAGTATGCGTTGAACGCGAGCTCGGTAGGCTGACTCATTCTCCATAACGGTGGGGCGAACATTTGGGTCAAAGGCAATGACTCGCTTGTGGCTTTCACGCTCAATGAATCGTTCCAAACTCGCCGCGACCGGTTCAAGAATGAGTGCGACCGACCCAACCTGAATGCAGGTGATTTCTTTCGGTAAGGTGTGGGGCAACTCCTCGACCGTTATTGTGCGGTCGGCGCTTCCTTTACTATAGAATGCGTACCGCGCGTTTCCGGCATCGTCCCGTTGTACAAAAGCCAATGTGGTCGGCTCCGGCCCACGGAGTACGAAATCGGTAACAATCTGATTGGGAGCAAGGCGGTCAAAGAGGATATCCCCAAAAAAGTCGGTGGAGATTTTGCTGAAGTAGGCAGTAGGGACGCCAAGCCGCGCAGCCGCGATTGCGGTGTTCAGGGGGGAACCACCGGGACAGGGGCTGTAGAGCATTCTACCTTCTGTGTCGGTTTCCGGGACGAAATCAATCAGCGACTCTCCACAACTAAGTATCATGCGTTATACCCTCTCTTCGCGGCAGAATACCGAATACGGCGATATTTGGAAAGTCCTGCACCCCGAGACCATGTTCCTTGGCTAGGCGCCTTGTCTCACTCAAACCAGTCTGCCCGGTACGGCATCACATACAAAGGACGCCCAGGTTCTAGCAGCGCAAGCTCCAGAAGCCTCTGGTGTTCACGAGCTGCTTGATGTAGTTCATGCGGCAAGCTTGGCGCTGAAGGACTGAACATGTTCGGGAGCAGTCCCCGCCCCACGGTATCTCCGCCAACGAGAAAGTCGGCGAGTGGAGGCGAGAAGGGGCCCGGTACCACTTCGCTCAGTTCGAGTGCCGAGACCCCAAGTATGCGACGCATGGCAGCAACCGCATCTGTCAAGCCGCCGATCTCGTCAACAAGACCGATCTCCAGAGCACTGGAGCCACTCCATATTCGGCCACCAGCAATATCCTCCACGTCATCTATGCCGAGACCTCGCGAGGCGGCGACAAACTCAACGAATCGTCGGTAGCTTTCCTCGGTGCTGCCCTCGATCAGTGATCTTTCCTCATCCGACATTCTTTCGAATGGGTTGCCAAAGCCCGCTAAGGGGCTGGTCAGGACGCTATCGGCACCGACATCAAACATCTCAAGTAAGCCAGCAACATTTGGGATTATCGATATTACGCCTATAGATCCGGTGAGCGTTGAGGGCCCGGCGATGATATGTGAAGCCGGTGCGGCGATGTAGTATCCCCCGGAGGCCGCAAGAGCTCCCATTGAGACTACTACCGGTACACCCTCGTCCACTGTGCGGGCTACCTCGTAAGCAATGCTGTCGGACGCCTGTGCTGAACCACCGCCACTGTCGATTCGTAAAATAATCCCCGACACCAGGGGATTCTCGCGAGCTGACCGGATCTCATCAATAAGGCTGTCGGCCCCAATGTTGACTCCGCGTACTCCTTTGCCCGGAACAATGTCTCCGGTAGCGAAAATCACCTTGACGGTCCGTAGTGGACGAGGTGCCCAGTCGTACTGCATCTCCGGAATCTGATCCATTGCTCGTACACGGGCAAAGCGGTGATGAGCGGTTACCCGTTCGTCAACCTCGGCTCGATAGATGAGCGAATCGACCAAGCCTGCCTCCAACGCTTTGCTGGCCGACAGATAGGGGCCACTGTTTATGATTGTGTCTATATCCCGGGTGAGGGACGACTCGCGCCCCGAAAACACCATATCCCGGTACTGTCTGTCGAGGTCCCCAAGGTATAGCTCCCAGTTTTGGCGTTCGGCATCACTCATGCCTGCCTCGGAAAGCATATCCCAGCCGCTCTTATGCGGGTGGCTGCGAAAGTTATAGATTTCAACTCCGTAACGTGCAAAGAACTCGCCCAGGTAGACCGAACTGTAGCGAAATCCCCGGGCGTCTACCGTACCGGTTGGGTGAAGATAGATTGCATCGGCGGTTGCGGCGGCCAAGGCGTAGGCCGTGTGGGGTATGTTGTCGAAGTAGTAGTAGATCTGTTTGCCAGCCCTGCGCAAGCGGAGCAATGCCTGGTAGATTTCCATTTGGGCGGCAAATGAGGTCTGGAATCGCTGATTGACAAAAAGCACCGCCTGGACTGTGTTGTCAGTTCTCAGGGTCTCGATATCTTCAATAATCGCGGTGTACGGGCGCCCGGGATCCCAGGGCCGAACGCGCGGGGTGTCTTGAATCCGGTCTGCGTGCTCGTACACCACAACCGAGGGCACAACCTCGCGGGTAATGCTCCGCCGGCGGCGATACGGAAGAAACAAATAAGCGCTACCGGCCGCGAGATCCGAGTCGGCGCGAATAGTATCCTGAGTTCCAATCTCCAGTTGTGACAAACTCAGTTGCAACCCTGCAGACAGACGCTCTCCAAGGTGGTCGTAGCCGAGTGAGAGTCGCACTCCCGCCGAGGGCTCAAGCTCCACGGAACTGAGTGAGAGTTTCCCGCTGTGATCATCGCTCCAGTTCCAGTCGACCCCAAAGGTCAGTCGCGTGCCTATGGGGCCCAGGAAGGCAAGCGGACGTACTCCAAGCCCCAGTGTTGTGTCGGGGCCGCTTCTCAACACACCTCTACGGACGGCACTCACCGACAGGGTGCGTGTTGGACGTACGAGCGCGGCGACGGTGGCCCGACCATCGGTAAACTCGGCGTTATCCCAGTTCCAGGAGGCACCGAGTAGAAACCTGCGTGATGGACCAAATCCTGTAGAAATGTTGTGCCCATAGGTTGTGTCGAACCGTTCGGTTGTGTAACTGAAAGCTGGCAAGTTGAGAAACAACGACCACCGCTCGGCGAACTCGCTACTGCCGTCACGGAGCGAGTCTTCCCATGGTACTGAAACACCAACGCCGGTGGCGTTACCAATTCCAAGCGCAGCCGGGTTTACCCGTGCTGCAAAAAGCCCCTCGTGTACCGCAGTTCCGCCCCAACTTGGTCCGTAGGCATACACACCGGTAGTCAAAAAAAACAGGGCTGCTCCAATGGCCCTTCGCCAGGGGCTGTGAATTCCTTTCATGGTGTTGTGTCCTTTTGGTTTGAATCGGGATCCGGGGTGAGCTCTTCAAATATGCCAAGGTTGGTGTTCTTGCGGGCATTATCCCATGCGAACACACGGCCGTTCATGCAGAGGTGAATACCTGAGTCTACCAACTGCGCGGCGGCCAGCGCAAAGCCTAAGTTAAAAGCCGCATCCGAGTGCAGTACAGTGTACGGCAGCATTGCACCGGTCAGAACAATAGACTTAGCACCAAGCTCCGGATCGTGTGCTGCCGCTGCTCCCAGGAAACGGGCTGTTTCGGTCATGGTGTCGGTGCCGTGGGTGACAACAATAGTAGACTCTGGGGCGCGCTGGCAGGCTGTGGCAATCTCCTGACGATGTGCATCTTGCATTTCCAAACTATCTATGAGTCGAACTATCTCAAGCTGTACAGGAACCGTGATTCGGCTTGCCCGCAGAATCTCCGGCAAATGGGTGCTTCGAAAGGTCAAGGTTCCACTCAGTTCGTCGTAGTCCTTGTCAAAGGTGCCGCCGGTGACGATGATCCGGATCGGATTAAGTCTCGTGTTCGCCATCTGTTGAATATGTACCGGAAAAGCCCGCTTGTTCAATGTTTTGCTTGAGGCAGGCGGTTCTCCGCAGATCGGGTTTTGGGTATACTGATCCAGGTATGAAGGTATTCATGTGCAGAGCGCGGTAATTCCTGCTGGCGGCCTGTCGTCGCGTATGGGAAGCTCAAAACCACTCCTCAACTGGGGTGAGGCAACACTGGTGGAGCTAGCGGTGAGAGCCGCCCTTGAGGTGTGTGGTCACGTCATTGTGGTGTTAGGGTATGAGGCTGAGCGGGTCGATGCTGTACTTCGGGCGTCATTTCCCGGTGTGCTGCTGGACACAGGTATGGCGGCCACAGATGGTACAGAGGCCACAGATGGTACAGAGGCCACGGCGCGACTCGATATTGTACGCAATCCCGAGTATCGCAATGGAATGCTGTCCTCGCTGCGGTGCGGTGCTGCGAAAGTTGGCACCGAATGGTTCTACATCGCCCCGGTGGATATGCCGCTCCTGACGGCCGACGTGTACCGAAGCGTCCAGCCACACTCCGAGGCAGATGCGGTCTTCCCGGTCTGGAACGGGCGCCGGGGGCATCCGGTTCTGGTGCGATCAACGGTACTGCCAGCCTTGTTTCAGGCTGGGCCGGACGTAGTTGCTATGCGTGATATCCTCAGGGCGTTTCGTTGCCGCGAGACGCCAGCGCCGTCCGAGGCAGTTCTGATTGATGTTGACACCGCAGCCGAGTATGAGCGGCTTCTGCGTAGTTCGTAGTGTGCGAAACAGTAGGCCCGGAGGGGCTCCCGTAGGAGGGGAACATATGAGTGCAGCAGTAAACAACGAAGTTCTCTACGTTGAGCGATCCGCGGGCGGAGCTTCTGGCCAGGCAGGCGTGACGCCAACCGCGGCCACAACACCACTTGCGACCCCAGCAACACTGGCCACACCAACACTGGCCACACCAACACTGGCGGCCACACACGAGTTCTCGCGCGAGACTCTCACGATGGTGCGCAACTTTCACCGCACCTTTCCACAGTACCTGGAAACTCCGTTGGTACAGCTGCCAGCCCT
>PXEI01000374.1 GCA_003564775.1 Spirochaetaceae bacterium | reverse complement strand
TAGCCTTTGCCTCATTGCTTGCGCTGGAGAAGATTGCAACCGCAACCGGCGGCATCCGTGATCCCTCGGTTGTTGACGCGCTTTTGGATGTAGCCGCTGGCAATTACATACGAGAAGTCCGGCTTAAGGCTATCGACGTAATATATAACCTGCGTGGCGCTTGAATCTGAAGACGGAACCAGCTGACGTCTCAGGGAGAAAACGCACTAAGGGTATCTTGATACTTGCGTTGGCTAAGCTCTTCCTTCTTGCTCTTATTGTAGGTGTGTTTTCTTTGCATACCGCAATTTCACGGAGTACCGAGCGTCGAATCTTTTCCGATATCGGGCGGCTGCCGGATAATCATGTTGGTCTTTTGCTGGGAACGGCAAAGTACCAGCCCGGTGGCGGTATAAACCCGTATTTCGAGCATCGAATCGACGCTGCGGTGGAGCTCTATGAGGCGGGCAAGATCCGCTATATCATCGCGTCCGGAGACAACGAACACGAGTCCTATAACGAACCTCTTAACATGAGATTGGCTCTACTGGAGCGCGGTGTACCGAACGAGGTTATTGTTCTAGATTTTGCCGGATTCCGAACCCTTGACTCGGTGGTGAGAACAGCGGAGGTTTTTGGGCAGGATCGCTTCACGGTGATAAGTCAACGTTTCCATAACGAACGAGCCGTGTATATAGGCTCCCATTTTGGGTACGATGTTGTTGGGTACAACGCGGCCGATCTGGCACCACCGTCCGGAGTGCAGACTCGGCTTAGGGAGTATCTCGCGCGCGTCCAGGCAATCATGGATCTCCATATTTTCGGGCGAGCTCCGCGCTTCCTTGGTGACCCCATACGAATTCCTGATTGATGTGCTTGTACTCTATCTGGCGGTGATGGTATCTTCTCGACTGTGAACGAGACAAACAACGTGCCTGCTAATGCTTTGGCAGCGCTTCCTATTACCCTTGTCACCGGGTTTCTCGGGGTAGGCAAGAGTACCTATATCAACCGTATACTCCATGCATACTCGGGCCAGCGTATTGGTCTTGTGGTTAATGAGTTCGGTGAGGTTGGACTTGAGTCGAACATCCTTGAGGCATCGCCGGACGACATTGTAGAGCTGTCGGGCGGGTGTATGTGCTGTCTGCTGCGCAAGGATCTCCGGGATGCCGTAAAAAGACTTGTGCGGCATGACTCGGGCTTGGAGCGCATTGTCGTCGAAGCCTCTGGTCTATCCGACCCGGTGCCGGTGCAACAAACGTTTCGCAACGCGCGTGTTGGTCGCCCGGTTCAGCTTGAGTCGGTAATCTGTCTGGTAGATCAAGCAAACTTTCTAGAGAATCGTGTTGAGTACGAGGTGCTTGATCGCCAGGTGCGAGGTGCCGACTTCATTCTTATAACGAAAGCTGACCAGAGTCCGGACTCAGCCGAACTGGTTGAGCAAGTGCTGAGTGAACTTGCTCCCCGGGTACCGCGGTACCGTATTGGTGAAGAACCACCCCTGGAGTTGTTGGTTGGAACAAGGTCGGCTCCAGAACCAGGTGAGCATATCCATGTTCATGCCCACGAACTCGGCAACGAAGCACATGACCGCCATGAGCACGATGTGCAACAGCTCTGGTTCGAGTCGCCGCAACCTTTTGACCCCGAAAGACTCAAGCTTTTTTTTGACCAGTTACCCCAGGGAATTGTGCGTGGTAAAGGAGTGCTCTATTTGGCAAACAAGGATGGAAAAAAGCACAAGTTTGTGTTGCAGCTGTCCGGTGCGCGGCGTGAACTGCAGGCGGTGCCGTGGAAACGTAAGGAAATAAAGTCTAACGTCGTGCTCTTGCTTGGTAAGAGTTTTGATCTGGAAAAGCTCCGCGAAGAACTTTGCGAGTGTCTGAGTACGACAGATGCAAGGCCTTTGGAATCGCAAGGAAGTACAGCATGACATGGAGTACGAAACTGCTGCGTGGCTTTCTGGTTCTTCTCATGTTCAGCAGCTTCGTACCAAAGCTTGACGCACAAACTAACCCGTTCTTTTCCCCTCCGTCCGGTTCGCAGTCGGTCGAGTCCGGTGAGACACAAGGAAGGCGACCTAGTCCGGCCCAAGGCTTCAACTCCGGTTCGCCGGGACGACTGTTTCCAACCTTTTCAGCGTGGATCACACGGTTGCAACGCGACGCAAACGAGAGGGTGACCGGCTATATTCAAAGCCTGGTCGAGGAAGAGGGGAGGCGCGGCGCGGTTATTCCAATTTTTGGTGCGGCCTTTTTGTACGGACTCCTGCATGCTTTTCTTCCGGGACACCGTAAGACCGTTATTCTCTCTTACTACCTGTCCGAGGATGCGCGGCTAAGTCATGGTCTGCTTGCCGGACTTCTCTTTGCGCTGATGCACGCTACCTCCGCTGTCGTCATAATTCTTGGAGTAAGCTTTCTCACACAAGGCGCTATTGCAGGCACCGCAATTCGTGCTGGCGAACAGGTTCAAATTGTGAGTTCCGGTCTTATCATGCTCCTGGGCGCTGCTTTTCTTGGCTACAAAATTCGCCATGCAAAGCTCCACAGACGTCGCACGATCGAGACCCGCACAACCGAGGGCCTTGGGTTCAATGCCGCTCAGTCACAGTCACTCCCGGCAAGGATCCCGGCGGAGCGTTTTTTTCCGCTTGTAGTTGTGAGTGGAATGGTGCCATGTCCGGGTACTACCTTGCTGCTGCTTTTCACCTTGTCCTTGGGGCTTGTTGAAATTGGTGCCATTGCCGTTATTGCCATGTCTGCAGGACTTGCGGTTGCCTTGAGCAGTTTTGCGGTAGCAACCATTCTCTTCAAACAGCACGTGGTCGGGCTACTGGAGAATCGACTTGGATACGGAGTGCACTTGGCAGTTGAGTTCTTTGGTGCCGGGTTCATTTTCCTGTTCGGGTTGGTGACCTTGCTTGCCTATTTGTAGACCAATTTGGTATACTACTCGAAAGAGGAGCAGCACATGTCTTTATTCAAGAAGAAAAACCTTATCACTTTGTCGGTTCCCGGAATTAACTGCGGGCATTGCGAAATGAAGATACAGAAAGCCGTCTCAGGCATGCCGGGTGTTACGAAAGTAAAGCCAGATCATAAGAAAAAGACTGTAACGCTCGAGCTGTCGGGAGACGACACAGCAGATCTTAACGCAATCACAGAAAGCCTGAGCGAGGCTGGCTACCCGGTAGCTGCGGAGTAACGCACCCATGGTTAGCATGCGAACCGTGTAATGGTTCGGAATGCTCCAAGAAACAGAACGAGCGTGAAGGCGGGCTTACTCGCCCGCCATTAGACCGTACCTTAACCCTCCCATAAAAAACTGACCCTCATGAAATCAGCCCGATGCGTCTAGAAGTTCGCCGAGCAATTTCCTCACTTCACGTGGGTTGTCCACGAAGTAGTCAGCTGCGGTTACGTTTGCGCCAACCCGTACCGTGTAGGCGGTACTCGGTAGAACCGTGAACATGTCTTCGTCGGTATGGTCGTCACCAATCGCGGCGACAAAGTCCCAGCTTTTTCGTGAGTTCCACATGCCCGCCGCGCGGCCCTTATTGATGTTGGAGTTTTTGATCTCGAGAACCTTGTGACCCTCGATTATAGAAAGATCCAGGTTGCTGGTGAGGTCTAACAAGGAGTCTTTGAGTTCACTCAGCCGAACTGCAGCAAGCTCAGGCTCACAACGTCGGTAGTGCCAGGCTAAGGAAAACTCTTTTTCCTCGACCGAAGACCCCGGAGTACGGTCAACATGAAGCTCAAGCATAGGAATGATCTGCTCCTTCCAGGCATTGGAAACCGCCTCTATGAGAGCCCATTCATTACCGCGTTCACGAAGCCAGACCCCGTGCCCGGCAACAAGGTTAATTGGAAGAGCGCCAAAATGCTCCTCAAGGAACTCTTTACCACGTCCGCTGATAATGACCGGCTCTACGCCCGGTAGCTCGGACAAACGGCGAAGAGTGGTGTACAGAGCTTCATCGGGAACCGCCTGTTCCGGACGGTCGGTGAAGGATACGAGGGTGCCGTCATAATCTAAGAGCAAAAGGGCGTTTTCGGCTTGAGAGAAGGCGTGTATCACGTTGGTACGGTGATCTTTAGAAAGTTTCCGCGCCAGAGTTCCTTGGTGTTGATCAGCCACCAACTCTAACTTGTGGACAAAATCCTCGGCCCAGTAATGGATATCGTAGCGTTTGAGACGCTTATGCATGCGACGGTTGCGACGGTTCTGCTCGTCTTCTGGGAGTTCAATTGCTTTCTTCAATGAGTCCGCAATCTCGTCGATATTACTTGAGTTGACGACGAAGGCCTCACCGAGTTCGCGCGCCGCACCAGCGGTTTCGCTCAGAACGATTGCACCTGAGTAGTCACGTTTGGCCGCGACGAACTCCTTGGCAATGAGGTTCATACCGTCCCTCAAGGGCGTGACCAACAGGGCGTCGGCACGGTTGTACAGTGCACAGAGAGAGTCGAACCCAAAAGACCGATAGAAGTACTGTATTGGTGTCCAGGTAATAGTGCCGAAGCTGCCGTTAATAGTACTCACCAACTCCTCTATCTCGCGCTTGAGCTCCCTGTACTGAGGTACATCGACTCGAGAAGGGGCCACAATCATTACAAGTACGACTTTGGCTCTGTACTCTGGATACGCCTCCAAAAAGCGCTTAAACGCTCGTAGACGTTGCGGAATACCCTTGGTGTAGTCGAGTCTGTCAACCGAGAGCACGACTTTAACCTCGGCGAAGCGGGCGTTTGCGTCTTCTATCTCCTGAATGACCTCAGGTTTCAGACTCGAGTCGTGATACTTTGTGTAGTCAATGCCCATTGGGAATACATCGACCTGAACAATGCGATCTTCGTGGGTAATCCGGGCCATATGATGCTCGTTACCCAGAAGACGACGAACACTACTCAGGTAGTGCCGAGCATAGTCGTAGGTGTGAAAGCCAATTAGATCGGCACCCAAGGTGCCCTCTAACAGACGTTCACGCCAAGGCAGAAGGCGGAATATCTCAAATGAGGGAAACGGAATATGGAGAAAAAACCCAATCTTGACATCCGGCAACTCGTCTTTAATGAGCTGAGGAACCAGCATGAGTTGATAATCATGCACCCAGATTGTGTCATCGGGTTCCGCAACCTCCAGAACTGCACGTGCAAATCGTTCGTTGATCTCCCGGTAGCTGTTCCAGAGTTCATTTTCGTAACCAACATAGGTTACGAAGTAGTGAAACAGTGGCCAGATAATGTTGTTACAGAATCCAAGGTAGAACTTGTCGATATCTTCTGAACTTAGCGATACCGCCACACTTTTGTGTTCATCTTTCAGTCGACGAGAGATTTCGTTGTGAATCTCCGGGGTGTGATGATCACTCGGCACGCCACTCCATCCGACCCAGAGACTGTTTTCCCGTGAGTGAAAGGAGCTTAGGCCGGTTGCAAGCCCGCCGAGGCTTGGCATGAAGTGAGGGGTTTCACCTTCTACCTGGACTGAGGTTGATAAGCGATTCGAGACAAGAATGATTTTAGCCATGGGGACAGTATACCAAGCGATCAGGCTCCGGTAAAGGAAGGCCTTTGCGTGCGATCAACACTCAATTACATTTATTGGTATATGTACGGCCAGGCCGCCTTCGCTTGTCTCCTTGTACTTGGTGTTCATGTCTTGCGCAGTAGCCCACATGGTTCGGATGACTGCGTCAAGGCTTACTCGTGCGGCTGCGGGGTCTGAGCTTATGGCCAGTGCGGCTGCTGCTATGGCTTTGGCTGCGCCCATGGTGTTGCGTTCGATACATGGAATTTGAACCAGACCTCCGACGGGATCACAGGTGAGTCCCAGGTGGTGCTCCATTGCGATTTCGGCCGCCATGAGCGCCTGGTCGATATCGGCCCCCTGCAGTTCTGCAAGGGCTGCTGCGGCCATGGCCGCGCTCACACCAATCTCGGCCTGGCAACCGCCCATAGCTGCGGAAATTGTGGCCCCTTGTTTAAAGAGACTGCCTACCGCTCCAGCGGTGAGGAGGAACCGCCGCAACTCCGGCCTTCCTATTCCGTCGGTGAAACAAAGGTAGTAAAGCATCACTGCCGGAATTACACCGGCAGCGCCGTTCGTGGGTGCAGTTACCACGCGGCCAAAGGCAGCATTTTCTTCGTTTGCGGCAAGGGCAAAGGCGGAGATCCAGCGAAGAATGCGTTCAAACCCTGCCCGGTCGGTGCCTATCGAGCCGGACTGGCGTTCAACACTTCGAACTGCTTCGGCAACTGTCTCAGGCAGCATTGCTTCGGTTTCCGGTGTTGGAAAGGGCAGCATCTCCGAAACGGGTTTTCCAAGTAAGGTCTCTGCAATGGCTGGAGCACGCCTCTGAACGTTGAGTCCCCCCGGTAGATCCCCGGATGAACTCAACCCGGAAACAACGCACGCACACATTTTTTCGATAATCTGATCAAGCTGCTGTTCAATTTCGGAGATGCTGCGCAACTGTAACTCGTTACGGAGAGCCACGCTGGAGACCGGCTCATTCAGGGCGTGGCAATGTGTCTTTAGTTCATCTGCAGTTCGGTATGGATACGGAAAATCGTCTACCGAGTGTGGCGCGGAACCGGATGAGAGTGACCTGGAGGTTTGAGTAGACTCGGTCTCGGTTACGACAAAGCCTCCTCCTATGGAGTAGTAGGCGCGCGAAAGAACGGCACGAGGAGATCCACCAGTGCCGCTATCGGCGCCAGTTCCGGGTTTTGCAAAAGCAGTGAACTGTATCCCGTTGGGGTGGTAGCTCAGTATTTCCTCACGCAGAAAGCGGATGTCGCGTGTAGGTTGAAACTCTATCGCCGGAGTTTTTATGGATTGCGCCGTCTGGGGGAGCAACGCCTCTGAAGATTCCGCTGCCACACGTTTGTCCAGGTTAATAGCGACTATCTGTGAACGGTCCGCAGCATAGTCTCGTACAGTATCAAGTGGGACCGTAGCAGGGTCGAAACCGGCAAGGCCAAGCATTACTGCCAGATCGGTTCCGTGTCCAGCGCCAGTTTTGGCAAGTGAACCAAAGAGATCCACCTGTATACGGTCAATAGTGAGTTCATCCGGACCGGTCTGGGCGAGCTCTTCAATAAACAGAAGCGCCGCCTTCCAGGGCCCCATAGTATGTGAGCTTGACGGGCCGACGCCAATTTTGAACATATCAAAAACGCTGATTCGTTCGTTTGGGTAACGTGGTTGAGCGGGAGTTTCTGAGCCAGCGTCGAAGGTAGTTTCCATGAGGAGATACTATCACGGGGGCTAGTGGCCTACCAGCGGTTCTCTGACGCTATCTCGGCCCGAGTGGGAATGTCATGCTTCGTGATCGAGCAGAGGAGATGGTCGGTGAGTGGTGTTATCCCGGCAATACGGTTTGCTTGTTTCTCCACAATTCGCTCAAATAGGTTACGAACCAGACGACCGTTGCCAAACGCCTTGTCTCGCTTTCGGTGGAGGGAGGTAAGCAAACCCAGGAGCTCGCGACGGGCAGGAGAGGTGAGGGTGAACATTGCATTCTCAATAAAAACATCAAAAATGCGCAGAAGTTCTTCCGGCTCGTAATGGTCAAAGTAGAAGTATCTATTAAAACGACTCTTGAGCCCCGGGTTTGTGTCAAGGAAGATCTTCATTTCATCGGGATATCCAGCGACGATGACTGCCAGGCGGTCGCGATTGTCTTCCATACGTTTCAGCAGCGTGTCGATAGCCTCCTGGCCGAAGTCTTTACCCCCACTGCGCGGACTGAGGGTATAGGCTTCATCAATGAACAAGACACCGTCCATGGCCTGGTCTATCACCTCGGTAGTTTGTATTGCAGTCTGGCCTACGAAACCGGCAACCATGCCGGAACGGTCTGTTTCTACCATGTGTCCACTTTGTAACAGACCAAGGGCCCGGAACACCTTCCCGACGTAACGTGCAATTGTAGTCTTTCCTGTGCCAGGCGGCCCATAGAATACGGCGTGCATGGAGAACTCGGTGACCGGGAGTCCGCGTAGTTCGCGTTCGCGGTGAACCTTCATCAAGTTTACGAAAGTTTCTATTTGCGCCTTGACCTTGTCCATGCCAATGAGCCTGTTCACGCTCAGCATGATCTCTTCAAGTGACTCTTCCTCGCCTGCCTGTGAAACCTTCACCGCTGGCTTCTTTGCTTGAAGTTTGTCGCTGCTTGCTCCTTCGGCTTCGCGTTCACCGTAGATAATCTGCCGGATTTTCTGGAGCCGTTTTGCATGTTGGTCAGTTATGTTGCCATCTGCCTTGAGCAGCACCTGTGCAAAAGAATAGAACAACGCGGCCATTTTGTCGTAGTGTGAGGTGTCTTGCTGCCGGTCGTACGCGCGAAGGTAGGCAAGACTTCGTAACGACTGCGATGTCTCGTGGCGCGCAGCCTTCCGCAGCTCGTTGGCGAACAAGTTCCATTGAGCCAGAACTGCCCGGCGTTTACGCAACGGGAGTGACTCAACTCGAAATAGATCAACCAACAGTTCACGATCTTTCACCAGACTTTGCCGAAGCGGCATCAGCACCATCGATACAAAAAGCTTGCTTTCATCGCTGAGGTGTTCATCACCGCTGATGCAGAGATTGGCTATGTACAAAAGGTCGTCAATGAGTTGCTGCAAAAAAGCGGGCTCTTCGTTGAATGATTTGTACTTGTTGACCTCTGCGAAGATCTTGCGCGCCTCTGAGTGCAGGAAATTAAGGTTACGGAGTTTTTCCTCGGCTGGTGACAGTCTGGGCAGTGCCTCAGGCTCGTCGTCGTCGTCATCGTTGTTGGTGTCGTGCTTCGCTTTGGGGCCAGCAGGAAGCCCGGAGTCCGGAGATGCAGTGATGGGTGAATCTCCTGCAGGTGGTGGCGAGTCTTTGCGTTTGGCTGGTTTGTGGGACGTGTTTGTCCTTTTCGTCGGGCGCCCGCCACTTTCCATACGCTCACGCAGTGCACTCAGAAACGAGTGCACCTGGTTTTCGTCCCGCGTAGTGGTCAATACGGTCTCAATCTCGTTTTGTACAAAAGTAACCCGATTGGAAGCCGCCCCACGCCGGGTGCGAACACCGCTGAGGTGAGAAAACTCAAGTACTTCAGGTTTTGCACGAGTATCGCCGTTTGCAAGAAACACAAGGCGCTGGTCGGTTAAACAGAACACGCCTGGGGTACCTGACCCGGAGCCAACTACCACTCTGCCGCGGTAGAAGCCTTCGAGTACATCGATTATGATTTCCTCATCATCGAGAATGCGTTGCATATTGGTAAGGATATTTTTTTTAAAGGAAACGTGTGTCCAGTTGGTTATACCGTCGAGTTGGGACTGAAGCTCTTCCTGTACAGCCATTTATTATGCTTCCGGGCAGGATCTGTTGCCTCTAAGGATGTCGGCCTCCGGCTGACACCGGTGCTTTACTTGCAAAAGTATACGGATTCCGCCCACGTGAGGGTAGTACTTTCTGGGCGACGGAGAACGGGCTTCGCCGGAGTAAATACCCCGGCCAGATTCATCAAGTAACGTCCTTGAGTGTAAGCCCGAGCTTCTTCAAGTACGGAAGCAGTCCAAGCTTGTTTACGGTGCGAAGAGCACTGGTAGACAGCTTGATACGGACCATGCGCCCAAGCTCAGGTACAAAAATTCGCTGGGTTTGAATATTCGGGCGTTGAACCCGTCGGCTCTTGTTGTGGGCATGGCTAACGTTGTTGCCAGCTAGCGGCTTCTTCCCGGTGATGTTACACTTTCTTGCCACGGGGAACTCCTTCCTGTTTTCTAACGATGCGTAAGCGGCACAGTCGAGTATCGACGTACATTGCAGCAGCGAGCGACCGATCGGAATCGAACCGACATCACCAGCTTGGAAGGCTGGGGTAATAACCATTATACGACGGTCGCGTGTGTGAGCACTGTATATAACAGGCATCGACCCTGAATGTCAAGCGGAAGCCCCCGTTTTGTACTGTGCCTGGGGAGCAGGGTCAAGGCCTCTGGGAAAAGGTCAGTATGAACTGAGCTCCTTGTTGAGACGAATACAAAAGATTGGCATGGGCTTGCTGTGCAAGATTCGTGATGAGGGTCAGACCGAGAGTTCCTGGATTCCGGATATCGAGATTTGGTGGGAGGCCAGGGCCGTCGTCACTGTATTTCAGTTGTACGTTCCCCTCGTGCGTCTCCCATCTGACATTCAAGGTCATTCGTTGCTGCTTACGGTAGACATGTTCAATAGAGTTGGTTGTAAGCTCGTTCAGCATCAAGGACACAGGAACCGCTCTTCCCATATCGAGCTCTATTGGGCTGCCCGTGACCGAAACCTCAATATCTTTCGTGGACTTGACACGGGCGGCAATCACTCGGTGCAACAATGCCTGAGTCAGCGGCAACATAGCTATGCGGTCAAAGTTTTCGGCCCGGTACAGGTCGGCGTGAATAGCCGCCATCGACTGGACGCGGTCTATAGTATTTCGAACCAGGCGATGTCCGAACGATGCGCTGGTAGCCTCGCTATCGTCGGCGGTGCCGGTGTCGCTTCCGGTAACGTTACCGCTACTGGAAAAACCCAGCTCCAGCGCCAATAGACTGTTAATGAGCTGATAATTGTTTCCGACCCGGTGATGGATCTCGCGCAGCATGACTTCTTTCTCACGCAACGAGTTCCGAAGTCGTTGTGTGAGCAGCTCACGATCAGTAATGTCATGGGCCGTGCCAACGAGAAACTCACGGTCTCCGTACTGCACTCGGCGCAGAGTTATTTCCGCGGACACCGGCGAATCGGTATCTCTCCGAAACCGCACCATCCAGGTATAGCTGTCGTCGTCCTTCGAGCGAATGCAGAACTCTTCAAGACCTTCAATATCATGGGGCTCTAAGACGTCCGTAAGCACGATACAGCCTCCGGCACAGCCATCCTCCTTTTCAAGGAGGTAGGCCGCCGCCTGGTTACAGTCAAGTATCTCCAGCTCGGGAAAACTGATAAGAAGGATCCCGTCGTTACTGCGGTCCAGTAGATCGCGGAACCTCTGAAGCTCGGTAAGTGAGCGTTGGAGGTCGGCGTAGTAGTTCTTTCGTATGGAGGACTTCCCTAAGCCGATAAGTGCGTCTTGTGATACATCATCCCGCACAGCGTTCTCTCGGGGCTCGCGTCGCTGTGATTGACGGTTTGACTCCCATTGCGGTGCTTGCGGAGAGTTATCCACGGCTGACCTCGTAGAGCTGTATGACTTCGTCCTTTGACGGTCTGTACGGGTTTGTCACCATACACGGGTCAGCAAGCGCAAAATCAGCCAAGATATCGACAGACAGATCCGAGAGGCCCACCTCACGGAAGGTTACTGGGTTTTCTACAAGCCTCAAGAAGCTGCGAACAGCTTCAACGAAACAGTCGCGGCCTTCGTCCGAGTCAGACGGCAGCTCTATTCCAAGCGCACGAGCGAAAACTCGATACCGCTTCTCGGCAGCCTGCCAATTAAGATGAATTACCGCTGGCAGAAGAATGCCGTTGCACACCCCATGGACTGCATCGTATCGTCCCCCGACCGCGTGAGATGTCGCATGCACTGCACCCAGAATAGCGTTGGAGAAGGCCAGTCCCGCCTCCATACTTGCACGCAGCATTCGAGACCTGAGATATAGATTTTGTCGCTCTGCGAGCAGTTGTGGCAGGCACTGGTACACAATTGCGGCAGCTTCAAGAGCATGAATGTCGGTGATGGGGGAGTTGGCGGTGCTGACAAATGCCTCGCAGGCGTGAACAAAGACATCGACCCCTGTTGCGGAGGTCACCTCATCCGACATCGTCATGGTAGTCTCTGGGTCAAGCAGTGCTATGTCGGGGACAAGGCCCTTAGCCGCCAACGCAATTTTCTTCCCCACCTGAGTGTTGGTGATGATTGCAAACTGGGAAACCTCGGCAGCGGATCCTGCCGTTGTTGGAATACAGATAAGCGGAGGCGAGGCTTCAGTCAGGCGGTCGACTCCCTCAAACTCATTTATGTGTCTGCCGTGACTCCAGACGACGCCAATGCCTTTTGCACAGTCCATAGGACTTCCACCGCCGACTACGACAATGCCGTCACAGGATGCGTCGCGGTACCGTTTGGCACCTTGCATGACCTCGAAGTCTCGAGGGTTCTCGCTGCAGTCAAGGTAGAGTTCACTCTCTATTTCGTATTCGTGCAATGAACTGGCTACGTGCTCCACCCAGCCGCAGTCCTTCACCCCTGGGTCCGACACCAGAAGAACACGGCGTAAGCCAAGGTTGAAGGCATACTGTCCTGCCAGAGTACGAGCGGTGGCCCCATAGACGATCTCAGGCGCTACAAACTTGCGGAGTGCGAGTTCATTCTCGGAGCGTGGCAGTTCGATATTTGATTGAGGTGACACTTTTAAACAGTATCACCGGATATTTCCGCTGTCAAACATTCACGGTGTTCTTGATACTCATCAGTTGCACGCGTTGAGCGCCCCTGCGGCAAGGCAAAAAGGGCATGATTGCAGTGGCCCGATCATTACTCTATAGTGGGCTGATAGTTGGGCAGACCAACAACAAGGATCGTGGCACGTAGGGTCGTGAAGGAGCAAGGAATGGGTGTTCGTGGTGAAGTGTTTTCGGTACGCTGCTCCGGCAGTGGTGACAACCGATCCTATTTTTTTAATGTTAAAGAGAATCGTAACGGTGATTTGTTCCTGAATATTGTAGAAAGCAAAAAGCATGGTGGTGCCGATTTTGAACGCCACCAGATAGTGGTGTTTGCGGAAGATCTGCAGGAGTTTCGTGGTTCGCTTGAGAAGTGTGTTGAGTTCATGCGTAATCCGAAGGAGGGTGGCGGTACGGAACCCAATCGGGATCGTGGCTCACGAGAGTACGGCGAGCGCAGCGGCGGCGAACGGAGTCGTGGCGAACGGGGCGGCAGCGACAGAGGTGG
>PXEI01000118.1 GCA_003564775.1 Spirochaetaceae bacterium | reverse complement strand
GCCTTGCCGTCCCGCGAATGGTTTTTGGGAAGGGCCCCCCTTTTTTTGAGAGGGGGCGAAGGGGGACAGGAGCGCCGATCGCCGTATCGGCAGGGGCGAAGGGGGAGAGGAAGAGGAGAACGTTGAACATCGAACGTTGAACTTCGAACGTCGAAGGGAAGAAAAGGACACCGCACACAGTCCACCGCCCACCCCCAACCTCACACCACCCATCGGCCACCGCTCCTCCTGGATCTTCGAGCCCGGCGATTTCGCACGAAACGCCTGCTGCAACCTGCGGGTGCAGGATGCGCTGGACCGCTTAAGCAACGCTTAACAACCCCGCTGTGTTTTTTTGGAGCAATCCGCACGGGAACACGACTCTCCGCAGCCGCATCAAAGTTCAAAGTTCGACGTTGGAAGTTCGACGTTCGCTTTCTTCTTTACTTAAGTATCCCTTATCCTTTATCCAGCGAGCCTGCGAGCCTGCGAGCGAATATCCCATATCCAGCCCGCTTGCGGGCGCATATCCCATATCCAGCCGCGAAGCGGCGCATATCCCATATCCCATATCCAGGCAGCTTGCTGCCGCATATCCCATATCCCATATCCCTTATCCCAACTCTTATGACCCGTATCCTCGACATCCTCTTCTCCTCCCTCGCCCTGCTCTTGTTGAGCCCCCTGCTCATCCCCATCGCCGTCCTCCTGCGACTCACAGGCGAAGGCGAGATTTTCTTTTGCCAGCAGCGCGTGGGCAAGGACGGCAAGCCGTTTGGTCTGTTGAAATTCGCGACCATGCTGAAGAACAGTCCCCACATGGCGACCGGCACGGTCACTCTCAAACACGATCCGCGCGTCCTGCCTGTGGGACGTTTCCTGCGCAAAACCAAGATCAATGAGCTGCCGCAGCTTCTCAACATCCTCAAAGGGGACATGAGCCTCATCGGCCCCCGCCCTCAGACGCAACGCTGTTTTGACGCGTTTCCAAACGAAAGCCAGAAAGCCATCCAACAGGTGCGCCCGGGTTTGAGCGGGATCGGCTCCATCATCTTCCGCAATGAAGAGGAACTCATGGATCAGGCCGACGATGCCGACCGCTTTTACGACGAAGTCATCATGCCCTACAAAGGCAAACTCGAGGAATGGTACGTGGCCAATCAGAGCCTGCTGCTCTACCTCCAACTCATCTTCCTCACCGCGTGGGTGGTGGTGTTCCCGAAAAGCGAATTGTATCGGAAGTGGTTGAAGGGATTGCCGGAATCGCCGGAGGGGTTGCTGGGTGGCGGCGGAGCCGCGCAGGGCGCACCGGAGGTGCTGCAGGGGTAGCCGCTGCGCGGCGCAGGGGGTTGCGCGAAGCGCCTTCGGAGTGCGGTCGCTTCAGCTGCCGCCTTCGGGGGGCGCAGGGAAAAAATCATCATGGATCTATATATCGACCTTGAAAAGCTTACAGGCTACTGCCTGAATCCCCAACACCCGATGGGGAAGCACAAGGCCCGTGTGTTTGCCTCCGCATTGGGTTTAGGCCCTGATGACGGGACCATCCTTCAGAAGAAGATCCTGTCCGGCGCAAGGCATTCAACTTGGTTAAAGGGTAAGCAAGATGCCTATGGACAAAGGTGGGTTTGTGATATACAATGTAGGCACCAAAACAAAACGGCAAACATACGCTGTTGTTGGATCGTTCGTACAGACAGTCCTAATGCATCTCTCACCTCCTGCTATGTAAAAACCCCATGAACCACGAAACCACAAATGTCGAAGTCCTGGATGTCGTCGCGCTTTTGTGCGACCATCCCGAACTGGGTGTAATCACCGGTCACGTAGGTACCGTCGTGGAGCAGCTGGACTCTTACACCGTGGAAGTGGAATTCATCACCGAAAACGGTGAAACCTTTGCTCTGGGACCACTGCCTGTAACGGACCTTCTGGTGCTGCATTATTCGCCAGTGGCGGCGTAGCGAAGGTTTGCGGGGGCGCAGGAAAAAATCATCATGGATCTACATATCGAGCTTGAAAAGCTTACAGGCTACTGCATGAATCCCTCATCATACATAGGGGAAGCTTGACGTAGTGATTTGTCCATTGTACCTGATGAATATGACAACCTTAACCTTAACTGTACCTGACGAGTTGCCGGTATCCCTAAGCCTGTGTTCCTGAACCGACTGAATGAATACGGGTTCTATAACATCAATTTGACTCCGGAAGACATTGATTCGGAGGCGAAGTTTGACTGAATGTTTACAGGGTACTTGTACCCTGTAAATCATAAATCTTCGCATAGGATTGGTCTATTTTGGATACTGGGGATGGGAGGAGGGGCTTGTGCAACCTTTAAGGTTGTGCATGATCCTCATCCCATTTCCAGCACCAAAAGAGGCCAACGTTTTGGATAAGTCGATCATGATTATTCAAATTTTCCGTGGATATCCTTCATTTTCGCCAACCCTGCGGGCCATGATCTTCCGGCGGCTTTGCGCCCCAAAAAAGAACAACGATGCGGTGCATCGCCTTTTCTTTTTTGGAGCACAAATCCACTCGGAATCTCACGGTCCTATGCGAAGATTTAAGGTTTACAGGGTACTAGGGCTTTCTTGCCCGAGTAGTCATCCCGACGGACTGGAAAGTCCGTCCTCCGTTCCTTGCCGGCGGCGGGGGTGCCGCCGCTCCGTTTGCCCCTATTTCCTCGCCGATTGCGGCGCTTCTCCCTTCTCCAGGCAGCTCCGCTGCCGCTTATCCAGCTCACGAAGTGAGCGATTATCCTGTATCCGCGCACGAAGTGCGCAACCCTGCAATCCCCATGAACACCCAAAACCTGATCTCCTTCATCCGCACCCTCTACCCCGACCGGGACTTCATCCCCCTGCATATTCCCCGCTTCACCGCGCTGGAAACCGTACGGGTCATGGAAACCCTTGAAACCGCCTTCGTCTCCTCCGTGG
>PXEI01000411.1 GCA_003564775.1 Spirochaetaceae bacterium | reverse complement strand
CGCCGACCGACGAGCGCCCTTCCTTAACCGCGCAATCCAATCCAGTGCTGCACCAGCGTCGTCTTTCAAGGTGGTCATGACTGCCGCACTATTAGAGGAGAAAACCTTCTCGCCTAACGCAACAATTAACTGCACCGGCTCACGCGCTTACGGTAACCGGGTGTTCAACTGCCACGTGAGCTATGGACATGGTCGTGTAAACCTCTACCAGGGCCTGGCTCAGTCTTGCAACATATACTACTACAGCGTTGGAACTGACTACCTTGGGGAACGCAACATAATTAACTATGCGCGCCGTCTTGGGCTTGGAGCACGTTCGGGAATTGATCTTCCGGGAGAGATTGCCGGTTTAGTGCCAAGTCCAGAGTGGAAGGCTGAGACCTACAGGACGCCTTGGGTCGGAGGCGATACCGTCAATCTGTCTATTGGACAGGGATTTATTGAAGCAACATCGCTGCAAATGGCCAACATGGTTGCGATGATCGTCAACGATGGTGTTTTGTATCGGCCGCATGTTCTCAAACAGGTCCGAAATCCTGTTACGGGTGAGATCATTCATGAGGTTGAACCGGAGGTAGCTCAGACCGCCGAGATGAGTCGTGAGACCTTTGAAGAAACCAGGCGGGCTATGCGTGAGGTAATCACGGATGGGACTGCAAACGTTGTCATAACTACACCGGCAGTCCGGGTCGCTGGCAAGACTGGCACCGGACAAACCGGCGTGGAAGAGCGGCTCCATTCCTGGTTTGTGGCCTATGCCCCATACGAGAGGGAAAACCCCGAGGATCAAGTCGTTGTGGTAGTCATGGTAGATGCTGCAAATGACTGGGAATGGTGGTCTCCTAAAGCGGCGAATATAATTCTTCACGGGATATTCACGAATCAGGACTATGACAACACCGTCAGATCCCTACGCCCATTGTGGTACCTCTAAGATGCACAAAAAGGGCAGGCCAGGCGTCGGATTGTATTATTTTGTGCACACGCTCTGAATAGTTCGAGGCCTAGCGTTCGAGGTTGTCTTTCGCCTTTTCCCAGTAAGCATCAAGAAGGTCTAGTTCGAGCTGTGCTCCGGCTCTTCCGTCTTGGTGCAGGAGCTCTTCTGTGAGTCTGAAACGGCTCTCGAACTTCCTGTTTGCACTGTTGAGCGCTGGCGTTGGGTGGATGTTGAGTTTGCGTGCAAGATTGACGACAGTGAAGAGAAGATCGCCAATCTCATCCTCAATTGCTGTGGCGTCTCCAGACACAACTGCTTCCACCAGTTCCTTGAGTTCCTCTTGAACCTTATCAAAGACAGGCGCTACCTCGGGCCAGTCAAATCCAATTTTCGCAGCTCGCTTCTGCAGCTTCATCGCGCGCTCGAGCGGGGTCAATCCGCCGGTGATGTTATCAAGTACCGACACCGATTCGGATACGTCTTTTTCCTGTTGCTTTATCTTTTCCCACTGAGAGAGCACTCCGGCCGAGTCAAGGGCAAGGTCGGGCTTTGTGGCCTTAAAGACATGCGGGTGTCGTCGTATGAGCTTTTCACAGATATCTGCAAATACTCCCGTAGTCGTGATCGAAGCTGTATTCGAGTCGCATTCATACATGTGGGCAATCATTGTGATCACGAGAGCCGTATCGCCAAGCTCTTCCTGTATGTGTGCATCATTGTCTTGATCTATGGCGTCCAGAACCTCATAGGTCTCTTCGACAAGGTGCTCGCGCATGCTTCTGGGGGTTTGCTCGCGGTCCCAAGGGCATCCGCCGGGCCCGTAGAGAATCCGGATGATGGAGTACAGACGGGCGAATCCGTTAATGGTTTGTGCAGCGGCCGGATCAAGCATTCCGGCCTGTATATCTTTTTCGGTAAACATTCTGGTACAGTATCGCGAAAGCCCCCTGAGCTTCAACGTTTTCAATAGATTCAGATTGGAATAACACTTGAGTAGACCGAATATACATTATCGGAAGTAAAAGATTTGATGAAGACTGGTTCGGATGCGTATGGGTTTGTGCTCACCTGGCTTGTGTAGCAGTACGTTTGGCTTGTGTAGCAGTACGTTACGTGTTCTGCGCGGGTATAATGTTAGCGGATTGTGGATAACCCTTGTGGATAACTCGTGGGGAAATTAGGGTTCTGGGCGCTCGTGCCGTTGGCTGCCTGGAGTTTTCTGCTCATTTAGTCTGTGGCGGAGCTAATACGTGAGAATACCCAGATCAGGAGCGCCGCCATAAAGATTGGTGGAAAAATGTTTACGTTGTTGAGGTTGGTTAGCATTTCAATGATGTCAGCCAGAAAAAACTCTATGACCCCACCGAGGAATGATCCAATAAGTCCAATCAGCAATGCACCCCAGAAGCGGCCAAGTACCGGCTTTCTGAGGCCGTAATAAAACAGGAGCGCTGTGCCGAAGCCAATGATGATGTAGGTCAATGCGATGTTTAGGTAGTACGTGGTGCTCATGTGGCGTATTGTGTGGAAAAACCGTCGAAATGTCCAGCGCTTCGGTACCTTTCCGAACTATTCGACTGGCTTTCACGGACCCCCTCTTACTGGAACTTGTGCGGAACTCCCTACTGGAAATCGAGCGGAATCTCAGTTGCTAAGAACCTTGGGGTACTATACACCGGCCGAAAATCGGATTGCACTCCGTAGGCCACTGCATAAAATGCTATGCGGAGATTGGCGGGGGTATCCGGTGGGTTAATGGAGTTTGGAATGTCGGCGTGAGTGGATGCGTACTCAGTAACGCCATAGAACTGGCGTGGTTGTGCGCTCGCGTCGTCGACGGCCCGTACGAGTCGAACAGCGGTCGCCGAGTCATTATTTCGAAGTACAAACGCGCCAGCAAGGTCCGCTACCCCACTAAAGCTCAACTGGATGGACGGAGTGCTGCCCACCGTGACCGGGATGAGTGGTAGCCTGGTTTCGAGCTCTCCAT
>PXEI01000414.1 GCA_003564775.1 Spirochaetaceae bacterium | reverse complement strand
TTAGCGCCGACGGTGAGCAGTCGCACGCCAAGTTCAAGGAAAAGTACGAACTCCCGTTCCACCTCCTTGCCGACCCAGAGAAGCAGGCCATACACGCCTACGGCGCCTGGGGCGAGAAAAAAATGTACGGCAAGACCTACGAGGGCGTCATGCGCTACACCTACATCATTGACGAAAACGGCGTCATCAGCCACGTCTTCCCCAAGGTAAAACCGGAAGAGCACGCACTTGAGGTGCTCAAGGCTATTAGTTAATTCAGGTCGATGTCGGAGCTTGTGCACAGGTCGATGTGGTTAGTTGCGGCTGTGCGGCGGGAGATACGGAACCGGGAGCTCGTAGGTCACGGTGCTGCCGCCGGTGTTGTCCCCGGCCCAGTTGTGGTAGATCCCGTCACGTGGGCTACCACAGCGCTCGGCCAGTTGCGCTGCAGTAAGCGCAGTGTCGCCCTCCACAATCACGAAACAGCGAACATAGTGCGTCTGCGGTGGCTCCGCCTGCCTGTTTGTGTAGCGGAGTTGCCACACAAACTCATCACCCGCAGTTAGAGGGCCCGGCACCGTAAACTCAAAGCGAACTGACTCGGCCTCGCCGGATTCCGCCGTGCCCTCGGCCCAGACTACGTCACCAGCGTTAAGCGAGGCGGCGGCGCTTGACTGAGCGACGCTTGGCGGGAGCACCCAGACAAACCCAGCAGCAGCCGGAGCCACAGTCAACTCTGCCTCGACCCGGTACTCAAGGGGCCGTGCGGTACTCTCTACATCAATGCCCCAGAACTCGCAGGATCCAAAAACTAACACGACGGCTACGATGCTTAGAGCAAGATGCCGGAACCGCTTGGCACACATTATTTCACCACCATAACTTTACGATACTCATCCAGGTCCGGGCCGACAATACGAATAAAGTATATCCCACGCGCCACCACGCGGCCACCGCGGTTACGCCCGTCCCAGGTGACGCTGTACTCGCCTGCCTCCTGCCGACCACGTTGCAGGTTCTGTATAAGATCTCCCGCAAGGTTAAACACGTTGACGGTAATAACGCCGCCGCTGTCTAGCACGTAGTTCAGGTTGGCTACATCGCCCAACTCTGGATTAATAACGTTGTTGGTAATGGTGACCCCACCCCGCTGGGTGGTGATGTTGCGCAGTTCAAACTTGAACGGCTCAATGCTCCGGTACCAGTCGGATGCATTCGGTCGCGCTACTCGCGCCGCGTACAACGGATTCACCGCCGCCGGGTCAACCAGGAAGAAGAACTCAAGATCTGTGCGGTCCCTGAGCTTGCTGCTGGAGCCGTCAATGACGTAGTCACGCAAACGGCCGGTTGAGGATGTGAATGAGATCTCCTCGGGATTAGACCCGCTCGCATTGTTTGGAAAGGGAACAAGTCCGCTGAAATCAGTTTCGTTAAAGTCCGGCAGCCAGAGTCCGCTCCTCTTCAGCCTATCCGGAACAGCAGAGTCAATAACAAGATCTGGACTGGTAGCAATACCTGTGGCAAGTGACGCCTGTAGCAGGATCTCCCGCACCTGCAGGAACTCCGATCCGTCAAAGCGTCGTATAAGTCCCAGACCCTCGCCACTTACCGGGTTCTGAATAGTTGTGGCCCGCGCAAACACCGGCTGTATAGCATGAGAGCCGTCTACACCAAGCAATAGGTCCGAGACCCGGTGGATAGAGCGTGCTGGCAGCAGCGGATTAGGCGTGGCCGCAAAGTCCTCAGCTCCGGTTACGCTCACAAGGGCTGGCGGATCCAGTACCTGGGCAAGCGTGATCGGTGAAGCCATTGTCAACAAATAGTCCTGACCCGCCACGCCACCAGTCGGTGTCTGCACACTCGTTGGCGCATCACCGTCCACCTGGAATGTTGCGCCGGTGACCGGCTCAGAGAAGTGCACCCGTACCTCGTTACGGCCGGGCATGGCAAGCGTGTATCCAATAACCGGAGGTGCGGTATCATCTGGCCTTACCCAGATCTCTCCATTGATGTCTTCAAAGTCGCCGGTAAGCTCAGATTCATCAATGGTCACCAGTCGGGTATTGGTTCCACTATCTGCAAGTGTATCATTGTTTTCGATACGCCACAGTGGCCGAGCATCGGTGTCCAGATCCGGTTGAGGTTCAAGTTCGATATAGAACTCTTCCACAACGCTACCCGCCGAGTATCCAATGACGACATACCCTTCCACGACAACCGAGAATGCGTTAGCACCTGAGCCGAAATCGTTGTTGAGCGCTCCTGCTGTTACAACCGCAATTCTATCAATCTTACCGCTTTCGTCGGAGTCTAGTGTGCGGCTACTGTAGACAGGTAAGTCCAAGCGCCAGTTGGTGGTAGCGTAGAGATCAATATTCCCCGGCGGAACGACAATGACGTTGACCGCAAAGCTCCACCGAACATCAACGTCATCAATATCAAGTTCCGCGCCAACGCTCAGTTCAAGTATCCATTGTTCAGCGGTCGGATTAGTGTCGGACGGCAATGGCATATCGCCAGGAGCTAAAGGGTCAGGTGGACCGCCCGGATCTGGAGATGCGGTCAGTGTGACCTCAGTGCCAAGTGTGCCTCTAACCTGGAAGCGACCGGTAGCAGTTATGGTTGTTCGACTCCCGGGAGTAAATGCCAGGGTACCACCTGCAATCTCGTAGAAAAACTGATGAAAGGTAGTATCTCCGTCAATGATTGCGGTTCCTCCGGCGTCACGCATAAAGGTGACCCGGTTTGTCCCATGGGAGAATCCAGCCGCACCAGCACTATTGGTCCAGTTACCGCCTACTTGGATATTCGAACCGGCTGCAGAAGCATCCAGAACCGCATCTGTCCCAATCGAAATGTTGCCTGCGGAACCGTCGGATGTTGACAGCTGCAGTTCGAGGCCATTCAAGCTCAGTTGAGTATTGTCACCCAGGCTCAAATTCCCCGCA
>PXEI01000395.1 GCA_003564775.1 Spirochaetaceae bacterium | reverse complement strand
CTTGTGGCTCTGCTGCGCAACCAGGAGCCGGTATTAGGGGTAATTCACAATCCTGCACTTGGCGAAACCGTCTCAGCGGTGCGAGGTCATGGGTGTCTTTTCAACGGCGAGATCTGTCAGGTATCAGACTGTGACCGTATAGAGGACGCTCGCTTACAGCTCACCGATGCAGCAGACTTCTTCCGCAGGGAGCCGCAGTTGGCGACTCGGCTTTTCGAGAAGGTCGGGTTTCTTCGCACTTGGGGTGATGCCTATGGATATATGCTGGTGGCTACCGGCCGCGCCGAGATCATGATTGATCCGGTACTCTCGGTGTGGGATGTTGCTGCGCTTGCACCCATTATTGAGGAAGCTGGGGGTACATTCTCAGATCTACAAGGTCGATCTACCGGTTTGGGTACCAGTGCGGTGGCGGCGCCAGCGGCGCTCCACCAAGCGGTTATGTCACTGCGATAGCTGAAAGGGTTATCATGGCGCTGGGATAAAGGCCTGCGCGGTTCGTATGGGGTCCTCGGTAGGGTCTAGTACTCCGACCGGAACATATCCGGTTCTTCTATCCTGTAATACAACTCTATACGAGCCAGCGCTTGCTCCAAGGACTACGACGGGGGTGTTGTAACTCAGGTTTAGCGGGTCGCTATCCTGTACCGCTTTGACGAGCTCCACGCCATCTACCGACACGCGGGCGGCTCCACCAATCTTGTCCGGATTTCCTGCAATCACCGGCGGCTCGGTTTCGAACTGGTAGAGAAAATCCCATGGATCAATCGCACGCCATCCGGGCTCGTAAATTCCAAAGTGCAGGTGCGGCGGCGTAGTTATTGCATTCCCAGAGTTCCCTACCGTACCAATTACATCTCCCGGTGCGACGCGCGCTCCGCGTTGCGTAAGCTGTTCTTCAAGATGTGCGTAATACAGAACAAGCCCTCGCTCTTCGTCGCTAATGCTCACAACCAAGCCCCCACGGTCGCGTGTGCCCACATTGCGAACCGTGCCATACACCGACGACAGTACCGGTGTGCCTCGCGGAGCGAAAACATCGACCCCTTCGTGTACACGAGTTCCACCGTCACGACCAGCACCAAAGAAGCTCCAGATGTGATTCATTCCATGGTCCTGCACCGGAAAACTCATGACCGGGACACTCTGTATGGTGACCGAGAAGCGCCCTCCTCTTAGCAGCTCCGGTTGTAACCTCAGGATATACTCTGCGTTTCGCCGGGGTTCAAACTCCAGCCGATTAAGTTCATCTGAGTAACTGGCAACCTGTGGAAGTGCATCCGGGCCGCCTTCCTCTACCCGAAAGACATCGGCAAACATTCGTCCCTGCTCGCCTTCATCGATCTCAAGCAGGATTTCGATACGTTGTCCGCGAATTGCTTCAAAACGGAAACCTACCGCTTCAGGCCGAGCTGGCTCAAAATGAGCCAGCTCCCGAAAAGGGACGGAAACCACGTGTGGAGCCTCAAGCGCGGCTTCTGCCTGGGTCAACCATGCCCGACCCATTGCAGTGTCATCCAGTTCCATTGCCACCAGGCTTCTTTGATACTCCTCATGCGAGTTTGACGGCTCATAGGCTTCCTCAACAATCTCACGCGTACGGCACGCACCAAACAGGACGATGGCGATCAGGAGCAGCACGACCAAGGGCAGGCGACCGACAGATATTCCGGATTGTCCTGGGTGCGATAGAGGACTCATGCGAGAAACCGAGCTCATGTAAACCTTCCTAAACCTGTCATGTTTGAAAAATAACGCATGTATACACCTTGTGGCAAGGTGCGCTCGCGCCTTTGGTATCGCCAATGATTAGTTTGATCACCGGTGTGGGTTGTAGTAAACTGTTTGCATGAAGCAGGTAACACTTGGCCGTGACGAGCAAACTCGAATACTGGCAAGCCAAAGCCCTTGGCAAATACTGGACGCGAGTGAGTACCATGCGCGCAATGCCCTGGAGTTGAACCCTGCCTATGTAGAACAGCGCTTTCGCACCGCCTGGAAGCGGAAAAACCTGGCAGCGGAGAAACCTGACAGCGACACCCAAAAATGACACACAAAGCACTGCTTGAAATGCTTACCCGACAGGGTCTGCCATTTGTAGTTATTGGCGGCACTGCGATGCGACTGTACAACAGCCCCAGGTTAACGCACGATATCGACATTGCCATTCGGACACTTGATGTAGACACGGTGATTGAACTCATGTACCAGCACGGCTATGTCCTGGTATGCGAAGTTGATGAACAGAGCGTTCGCATTGTGCCGGAGGCAGCCCAGGCTCGCAGCTGGACAGCCAGTAGCCAAGCCGGTTCTCTCAGCTTTATTCTGTTTCCGGTAGGGTCTCTGGAGGGGAAGAGCGCATCGTACATCAGCCTTCCTTTTTCCCAGGTAAATGTGAACAGTCAGGTTGATTTTCTATTTGAGTTGTCTCTGCCGGTGCTTCGCCTGTTGCAGCACGCCCGTCGCATCGATATGGGTGATTTTACCTTTGCGATACCAGGAATCGAAGATCTGATACAACTCAAGCAGCAACGCAGTGACCGGAGCCCGGTTGATGACGATGATGTCCGTTTTCTACAGAAATTACTTGCAGACCGCAAAGAATCATAGGGTCAGTCCCGACCATTTTAGGGATTCCTGCGTGATGGACCCTCCGGTTCGACTCCCGCTGATAACGCAGAAAGGGCTGCTATGCTTTCGCATGCAGCCCTTTGCTACTTGGAGGTGGCGGGAGTCGCCTTCGGTCGCACACTTCGTGTGTGCTCCCTGCGGCCCGCCTACGAGCCCTGCCGCGCACATCGTGTGCGCTTTTCGTCGCTAATCGCGACGCGGGCTCTTCGTTTCGACTCCCGCTGATAACGCAAGAAGGGCTGCTATGCTTTCGCATGCAGCCCTTTGCTACTTGGAGGTGGCGGGAGTCGCCTTCG
>PXEI01000160.1 GCA_003564775.1 Spirochaetaceae bacterium | reverse complement strand
TGTACAATAGTGTCGTTCACTAACAAGTAATACTACGGCGCGGTGGTGGAATTGGTAGACACGCTAGTCTTAGGAACTAGTGCCGCAAGGTGTGAGAGTTCGAGTCTCTCCCGCGCCACCAGAATGACAGACCAGCCAGCCTGCTGATGAGCAAAGCTCATCACTCCGCTGGCTTTTTTAGTTCTGGCTGTGTCAAAATCTCCAGTGCTCCCATAGCGTATCTCGTATACGTATTAGTCCGCGCTTCGATTTTTCCTTGCCAGAACTAAAATCTGTTCATTCTGGAATTCGAAACAGAGAAACGTTAACTCTTGATTTAGGCTTCACGTTTTGTAGCGATAACTTGCGTAGCAGTTTCAAAGTTTTGTTTTTCGATTCTAGGGAGGTCATTTTTCAAAAAGCTGGGGAGCAGGTGTACATCGGCTAGTTTATAAAAACCAAAATCTTTAATCTCTGCCTTGCCGTGAGTTGTACTTTCGATGTTTACGTTCATAAAGTCTTCACTATTTTTGATATGAAATAAAAAAGAGGGTGCTGTGTGTCCTTCGTCGAATTCTATCTGATGTACATAAAGTAGCTGTCCGACTACTGGGATTACTCCAAGCTCTTCTTGAATTTCTCTTATGAGTGCGTCGCCTAAGTATTCTCCAGATTCGAGACCACCGCCAGGCAGACAAAAGAAATCCCCTTCGCTAGCTATGTTTTTAACGAACAGATACTTGTTCTGCCAATGAATTATTCCTCGAACGCTGATACGATCCATGCTTCCAATAATAGCAAGGTGCTGCAATCTGATACAATAGAGCGTAATTATGACAAAGCTACCGACACAGCCGTACAAGGGTGCGCGTGATTTTTATCCAGAAGACAAGCAGCTACAAAATTATTTGTTTGGTGTAATGCATTCAGTCTGTAGCCGTTACGGGTACGAAGAGTACGATGCACCAATTCTCGAACCGACCGATTTGTACCTGCAAAAAGGCAATGAAGAAATTATCAAGGAACAAACCTATACTTTCGAAGACCGTGGCGGCCGCAGCGTGACAATGCGCACCGAAATGACCCCTACGGTCAGCCGTATGGTGGCCGGTAAACGGCAAGAACTTGGCTATCCACTCCGTTGGTACTCGATTCCGCAGTGCTGGCGTTACGAACGCATGCAACGTGGCCGTGGCCGCGAGTTTTACCAGCTCAACGTTGATATCTTTGGCGAACTGTTTGTAAGTGCAGAGCACGAACTGATCATGTTGATTAGTGACTTACTTAAATCTTACGGTGCGGATGAGAGTATGTACGAGATACACATAAATAGCCGTAGTTTTATGAAAGAAGTTTTTTTTAATCGCTTAGCTTTATCAGAAGGCAAGGACGCTGATTTAAACCGACTAATCGATAAAAAGGCAAAAATGCCCGAAGAAAAATTTTACGCCGAGCTTGAGGAGCTTCTGTCGGATGAGGATAATTCACATGAAGCAGTCTTATTGCTCAAGTCGTTGCTTTCTAATCGTAAAACACCAAACAGCTTGGGGGACTTGCCAAACGAAGTATTAGAGCACGAGTCGCTTGGTGACGTTAAGCAACTATTTGATTTATGTAAAGCATCTGGAATAAATAACGTCTTTTTTAATCCCGCAATAACTAGAGGCTTTGATTATTACACTGATATTGTGTTTGAAGTATTTGACACGCACCCAGACAACAATCGCTCAATGTTCGGCGGCGGTCGTTACGATAGCCTGATAGCTGACTTTGGCGTAGAATCAGTGCCCACTGTCGGATTTGGTATGGGTGACCACACACTTCAGAACTTTTTAGAGCTTCATAATTTATTGCCAGAACTCACCACTCAAACTGATGTATACGCTGTCTGTGTCGGCGACACCTATCAAGCAGCGCTCGATATTGTTACCACACTGCGTGAGCAAAACATAAATGTCGCATTCGATGTCAGCAATCGTAAAATTGAAAAAACTATCAAGACTGCCGAGAAAAAAGGTATTACCTACGTCTTGTTTGTCGGACAAGCTGAACTAGACAGTGGTCAGTTGAGCTTACGTAACATCAAAACTGGCGAAGAAACCGAAGCCGGTATCGATGAAATTATTCAAAAACTACTTAGCTAAAACAGCCTAAACCTTTTACAAGCTGGCAACTGTTTGCTAGAGTGGGAACTTATGCATATAGAGATTACACGACCCACCAAAACATCAGCAGTTCTAACAGTAAAGGCTGACAAACCTGAACTCGAAGAGGTTCGCCAAGCTGTCCTCAAGAAATTAGGTAAAGACGTAAAAGTCTCTGGCTTTCGTCCCGGTAAGGTACCGCCAGAAGTAGTCGAGAAAAATGTTAATCAGCAGCTTTACCAGCAAGAATTCATCGAAGAGCTTGTTCAGCGGCTCTATCCAAAAGCTGCTCAAGAGCACAACCTTCGACCAATTGATCGACCCGACATATCACTCAAGTCGTTCGTTCCATTCACAGAAGTTACTTTTGAGGCAAAGGTAGACGTACTCGGCGAAATCAAGCTTCCTGATTATAAAAAAGTAAAAATGGAGCGCAAAGAAGCAAAAGTCACTAAAAAAGATATCGATGACGTTATTGACAATCTTTTAACCCAATCTGCCGAAAAGAAGTCAGTTAAGCGTGCAGCTAAAGCTACCGATCAGGTCGTAATTGACTTTTCTGGTAAAGATAAAAATGGCGAAGCTATTAAAGGCGCTGACGGAAAAGATTATCCGCTGGTGCTCGGAAGCAACACATTTATCCCAGGGTTCGAAGAAAATCTCGAGGGTAAAAAACCTGGCGAAGAAACAACTTTTGAAGTAACGTTCCCTAAAGACTACGGTGTCACGACACTAGCAGGCGAGAAGGTAACATTCACAGTTACCATTAAAGATGTAAAAGAAGTCGTAAAACCCAAGCTCGACG
>PXEI01000264.1 GCA_003564775.1 Spirochaetaceae bacterium | reverse complement strand
TCTGTTCAAACCCTCATGAATTAAACAGAAGCCGTAAAGAGAGCAAAGGGAGCAACGGGTATTTTCCTGAAACCATGAGTACTTTGCTTTGCATCCGCACATTCTCATGGGCTACAAGAAAATGTCGAAAACGCTCAACAGACCGCATGGGTATACCTCGGTTCCCGACAATCCCTTTCGCTCCATGATCTTGCACCCATTCTTTGCAAATATCCCATGGATTCAGGATCTTCCGTCGTTTCCGAGCGTCGGAAATCTTTTCAAACTGTCTTCCGACGTTCGGAAACGTCTGGAAGCAGGTGAAACATGTGTTCATAGTCCTAATTCCGCGCATGGTTATATAAAATTTCGATTGCGATTGAGTGTGGTTTTCATATCAGGCGACGATTTTCCATGTACCGTGCAGGATACATTTGGATTTCAAAATGTTGGCGAGGGTCACTTTTGCGTCGGATCTGTCGAGTTTGAGCGTGAAATCGGGTGGAACTTGACCTACGGGGATGTTAATGGACGGCCCATCGGCGGAAAATTGTGAACGGGACAAATTTTTGATTTCTTGAAAGAGGTCGGTGGGAATTTCGACGAGTTCATAAAAATCTTTTCTTCTGAAATAACGAAATTGAAAAATGGAGTGAACCGATGATTGGTAATCTTGAAAAAGAGCTTTGGTATGCTCCATGCGATCACTGGAGGTGCGGCAGTCCTGTATCCAAGCGGCTTCGGTTAGTTTGCTAATATGAAGAGTATCGACACGCAAATCTTTGGCCTGCGTGGTTTTCAAACTGATTGAGTTCCCATTTAATTTCAGATCCCAAAACCTTTGGCCGGAAGGGGCGTGTTCGTATGAAATCCAGCGGCTTCCGCAGAGGTGATAAAAGCCGAATCGAAGCTGTTTTGCATCAAAGGGGTACCCATGAAAACATGCTGGCAAAGCAAACGAGAGGTAAATTCCTCCATGAAAACCTCATTTTTCAGAAAAGAGGATGTCGGGTTGATCCAAACCTTTTTTTCAGATCGGAGCGCTTTCAAAAGTTCCGTGATACGCCGTTGTTCGGTTTGGGTAATATTTTTGAGATCCAGTTGCTCATGCATAAGCGAAAATATCTTCTTTGGCAGGGGAAAGGTCACTTGAACGCAAATGGGTGCCGGGTAACAGGCAATTTTGCAATGCGGGTTTTTCGCCTGTAAACATCCAATGGCAGATCCAGGCGATTTGATGAGAAATCAATGGGGGGACCGCATCGCCGATATGCCGGTAATGGTTTGACAACGCGCCTCCATTGAAAATAAAATGGTTGGGAAAACCTTGCAACATGGCCATTTCTCTGACCGTACAGAGTCTATGTTCTTCAGGGTGGGCGTATCGTCCATTGCCGATATGCGCGCATTCCCTTTTGATGGTGGGGGCGGGTCGATCCCACCACAAGCGGCCATAGACATCCGGATGAGAACCCAGTTTTTTCATCTTCACCCGGTGTTTCATGGCGTTTGTCAGCAAGTGATTTGCCCGGGGATGAGAGATCAGGTCCGTCCAAGATCCGCCATTCGCGGGGATGGCCGCAAGCCGATCGGCCACGTCGGGGTCGGCAAATCTGGGAAATTGATCCATGGAGTTTGATCGGGGATCAATGCCTGCGAAAGCCTTGCGGACGGAAACCGCTTCTTCCTTGACTTCAAAACCCGCCCACAATTCTTCGAGAGTACGGAGCGTCAAATGACTTTTGACGGCAATAATCAATGCGCGTTCACGGATTTGTGGCAATCCGTATCGGGTGAGCAAATGATTTGCTGCGGAAACTTTATAACCATGTGCTTCGAGGTTCCTGGACAACGCGAGAAAATGGCTTCGAAAGTTGCCTGAAAGCAGTTCCCTAGCGTTTTCCATGACCATGACATCCGCATCAAGAGCCACTGTGAATGCCCCGGCACGTTGAACCAGACTGTTGCGGTGATCATCTCGAATGTGATTCATGGGGTTTGCGCGGCTGAATCCCGTGCATGGTGGACATACACACAATACGTGAACCTTTTGTCCTTGGATTCCCAGGGTTTCGGCGAGCGCATTGGGTTCAATGGCGCCCAGATCCACTTTGGCGGGTTGGATGCCGTTGTTGAGGGCATAGGTATTGTTGCATTGCAATGATCCTTGGCCCATGCTGGGTTTTCCAATTTCTGCGTCGGCGGCTGCGATCAATTTGAAAGCGGGATGTTCATGAAACCCAAAACTCATCCCTCCGGCACCGGAAAACAAATCCACGACTGAAAGCGGGGACGATTTGGTGTTGGGGGCTGAATTGATGGGGTCGTTAGTGGTTTTCATGGGAATGCTTTCCTCTCACTATCATGCCTGATTGCTGATGGAAGAAAAGAAACTAAAACAATTTTTGCGCAAACGCAATGCTATACATTTGATTTTTTCATTTTGAAGAGAAACGGAGCACGGACACTCCTGTCCGCAAGTCCCATGGGACGAAATGGCTGATCGGGGGGGGCGAATTTTTCGCCGGTGGCTACTCGGAGCAATCAACCCAATTCTTCGCGAAGGCGTTCTTCCACGTCGTGTTCGTAGAGGGGGTCGATGAGTTGCATGAGATCGCCTTCAACGATGCGGTCGAGATGATAGAGGGTGAGGCCGATGCGGTGGTCGGTAATGCGGTTTTGGGGGTAGTTGTAGGTGCGGATGCGTTCGCTGCGGTCGCCGCTGCCGATCATGCCTTTGCGATCCCCGGCGCGTTTGGCGTCGTCTTCGGCGCGTTTGCGGTCCAACAAGCGCGCTTTCAACACCTGCATGGCTTTTTCGCGGTTGCGGTGCTGGGATTTTTCGTCCTGACACTGTACGATGAGGCCGGTGGCGAGGTGGGTAATGCGGACGGCGCTGTCGGTGGTGTTCACCGATTGTCCGCCGGGACCGGAAGACCGGAAAATATCAATGC
>PXEI01000061.1 GCA_003564775.1 Spirochaetaceae bacterium | reverse complement strand
GGATGAAACATCATTTGTGCCCCTATTACCGGACTGATAGAAACTCTCAGATAATCCTCTGAAACATCGAAGTCAAATGCGTCATCTTCAAGCGAATCCGCCCGTCGTTGAATCCCTATTCCTGCACCCCCGTATCCGTGGAGATTGGCAGTGGAGATGAAGTAATACAAAGCACTGAAGTCAAGCCGTACAGAACTTGTAGTGAAAGTCTCGTCTCCAGCAGGGATGCTTTCGTCAACTTCTTTGTTGTAGAAGATTGAAACACCGGGTCGGATCGCGATCTGATCTGTCACATGATAAAGAACATAGATGGACCCGACACCATCTAACGGTGCAGGAATGACCAGTGCGAAGCGGCCATCGCTGAGGGTGGTAGGGCCATTCTCTGTCTCCTGGGCGAATGCCATGGTGCCGAGTAGCAGTAGCGCCACAGCTGTGAGTAGAGTGAATCGTCGAATCATGAAGAACTCCTCTTCGGTTCTGTGAAGCTTTGTGTGCTTCACGGTTCAGTACCCCTATGCAGCACTTTTAAGGATGGGCAAATGATACCATGGCACATCTCCACAAGCAAATAAAAAGTCTATAAAACACAATGTACTGTTCAGCTGAATTTTATTAATAAAATCAGGTATTCCGACTAAAGCTATTAGTGTGAAATGATTCCGGAGTGCCCTTTCACTTCTAGTGGGGGCAGGTTTCCGTACGAACTCTTCAAGCTGCTGCGCAGGCATACGTAACTCTACCTAGACTCACAAAAGGCCCTTCTCCGCAAAAAATACGTAGTTTCCTTGATACTCCGCCATGCGGCTTAACTCCTATGCTCCGGGTGAATCATTACGGTGATCACTCAGAACAAGGAGTTACAGATATGAGTCGATTTTGGAACACGCGCAGGCGCGGTATCCTGCGCGGCATGTGCGTGCTTGGCGTTGCGGTGCTGGGAGCCACAGGATTGGGAGCGACAGCGCTTGATGCGGCCGAGCCTTTGCGTTACGCGGTGCTGTTTGATGCACCAAGTGCTCAGAACCAGAGGGTGCTTGAGAGTTACCTGCAGGAGTTTAGCCGGGCGGTGGGTACCGAGTACGCCCTGCAGCCAGCGGCAGCTGCGGTACACACCGCGGACAACACGCGGGCGGGCATTGAGGCCGCTCTAGATGAGATAATGAACCGCGACGACATCGATCTGGTTCTGACCCTGGGTGTACTGGGGTCAGAGATTGTGGCCGAGCGTGCGCAGGTTGAGCACTACACAGTTGCGGCTTTCCTTCTGCCGGCGGAGGTGCGCCCGGAAGCCGCCCGCGGGCAGCTGCCCCGAGCCGAGCGGGTTATAGCCACCGAGTTACCCATGCGGCCGGAGCGTGACCTGGCGCGTATGCAGGAACTGTTTGACCTTGGCAGCGTGGCGCTGCTGGTGCCGGAACTGTATGCAGAAGCCCTGCCGTGGTTAGAAGCGGCGCTTGCGGAGCAGTTTGCCGGGAGCCTGTACCAGTATGACCTGGACGCGGCGGCGACAACCGTGGTTGCGGGTCTACAGGCTGAGCTCCCCAACGCACGGGGTGCCCTGGTGTTGCCGGTTCCGGGCAGTGAGCGCGCGGAGCTGCATGCGGCGCTCACTGCTGCCGGTATAGCGGGCTTTGGAGCCTTGGGGCGTGAGGAGCTGGAGCGTGGTGCTGCGGTGGTGCTCCGTGGGGCCGGAACCGAACGGTTGGCCGCCCGGGCGGCTACTGAGCTGCGTGAACTGTTGCGTGGTGCCGAGGCGGTGCGGCGGGTGCATGCGGTGCGCCCAACCGAGCTGTTAGTCATGAACACCGAGCGGCTGCAGGCCATTGGCATTGCACCGCAGCGGCAGGCCTTGCTGCAGGCCGAACTTTACGGTGAGGAGCGCGAGGGTGCGTTGCGCCTTTCAGAGGCGGTAAGCCATGCCCTGGAGCATAACCTTGACCTGGCCGCACGCAGTGGCGGGGTAGATGCGGCACGGGCCGAGGCCCGCGTCGCCCGCTCACGACTGCTGCCGCAACTGGATGCATCGACCAGCTTCCGTGTGCTGGATGAGGACCGCGCCCAGAGCCTGGTAGCACCGGATCAGTTCTCGGCCGTGGCGGGGCTTGAGTTCACGCAGGTGATCTGGAGTGAGGCCGCATGGGCCGGAGTAGAGATCCGGCGCCTCCTGGCAGAGAGCGAGTCACACCGTCTTGCGCAGTACAAGGACGACACTGCAGAGTCCGCGGCGCTTGCGTACATTGCCCTGTTGCGGGCCCGTTCACTCAGTGAGCTGCAGCGTGCCAACATTGAACAGGCAGAGTTCAACCTGGAGCGTGCCGAGACCCGGCGCACCCTTGGTGAGGCCGGGCCAGCGGATGTGTTTCGCTTCCGCAGTGAGTTGGCCCTGGCCCGCAACGAGCTGGCCGAGGCGCTTTCCCTGGAGCATCAGGCACGAATGCAGCTCAACCGGGTGCTGAACCTGCCCCAACGCGACGTGCTGTACCTTCACAGTCACGACCTTGGCGACCCGTCTGCGGTACTGGAGTCGGCAGGCGCTTTTGCCGAGCTACAGAACCTCCATGACCTGGAGCGGCTGGAGCACGAGCTGGTGTGGCTGTCTTTTGACAACAGTTCCGAGCTTGCGGCTTTAGATGCCGCTGTGGGCGCCCGGGGTCGGGAGCGGCGGAGCAGACAGCGCGCCTTCTTCTCTCCAACCGTGGCTTTTTTTGCCCAGATAGAGCACGAGTACTGGTCTGGTGGGGGCTCGCCGGACAGTGAGTTTGGCGTGGCCTTGCCGCCTGCCCTGGGCGGGCCGGTGAGCTTTGATGCCCAGGATCTGATCAGCCTTCCGGGTGAGACGCAGTGGGCTTTTGGTGTGCGGGCCAGTATTCCCCTGCTCACCGGCGGTGAGCGCAAGGCGCAGCTTGAGCGGGTAGATAGCGAGCTACGAAGCCTGGAACT
>PXEI01000250.1 GCA_003564775.1 Spirochaetaceae bacterium | reverse complement strand
GTCGCTGACCATACCTTCATTCAGCGTCGTGGTGAAATGCACTGGATATCCCGCCTGACAAAAGCGATAGAGGAAGACCGTTTTGTGCTGTACGGGCAACCCATAGTACCGCTCCACAGTAACCTTCCGGAAAAGCTGGAAATACTTCTTCGACTCAAGGATACCAAGGGAAACATCATTAATCCCCATGAGTTCATTCCAGCAGCCGAGAAGTATAACCTTATGCCGCAGGTTGATCGCTGGGTGATACAAGCGGTACTTGAAGTTGCTCGTCGCGACAGGGACTTGCAGCGTCCAGAACGTATTTTTTGCCTTAACATCTCGGCTTCATCAATCGCGGATGATGAGTTCCTTGGGTTTATTCGGAAGGTCTTCAAAAAACACAACATGAGCATGGAGAACTTTGTTTTTGAGATAACCGAGACCACTGCGATAGAAAACCTTAGCCGAGCAAAAAGGTTCATTGACGGGCTCAAGAGTGAAGGGGCGCTGTTCGCACTCGATGACTTTGGTAACGGATTCTCCTCGTTCTCGTATCTGAAAAGCCTTCCTTTCGACTACTTGAAAATTGACGGTAGTTTCGTGAAAGATATCGACACCGACCTTGTCGACCGAGCGATGGTAGATGTGGTAAACAAGATGGGACATGTAATGGGAATGCAAACCATTGCTGAGTTTGTGCGAGACGACTCGATTCGAATCCTTCTGGAAGAGATGGGTGTAGACTACGCACAGGGTTACGCCGTTGCGAAGCCGAGCCCTCTAAGCGATTAACCGACGTTGGTGCCCCCATGTTAGTACTACTTCTAGGACTCAAGCATTGCGGTAAATCGAGTCTTGGTCGAGGTGCCGCACAAGCCCTCGGAACTCGTTTTATGGATCTTGATGAGGTTGCCGCAGAGCTCTTGAATGCCCGTGGTGAGTCCTTGCCCGCGGAAGAAACACCAAAGGCCATACGTCGCTACTATGAACAGAACGGTAGGGACGCATTTCGGGCGCTTGAACGTTCTGCAGCCCTGGTTGTCGCCCGTAGCGCAGCGGGCACGACCGGAGATAGGGATACAGCCGAACATAACTCGGATCATGGATTGGCCCCCAACCTCATTTGTGCGCTCGGGGGTGGAACTCCGGAGAACGAGGCTGCCTACAGATTACTACGACCAGGTTCACGGGCCATATACCTGCGGGAGAGGCCTGAGTTACTTTTTAAACGAATTGTAGCAGGTGGTGTGCCGCCCTTCTTTGAGGGCGAGGATCCGTGGCAGGCATTCTCTACCCTGGCAGCGCGACGAGACGCGTTGTATCAGGACTTGGCAGATGTAGTGTTTGAGCTGGAAGGACGGAGCATCGGAGATCTGCTACCGGAATTAATTCAACGCATAGAGGTATAACAAGATGGCAGGGAACAGTTTCGGACAGGTTTTCAAAATAACAACCTTTGGTGAGTCCCACGGTGGCGCTGTTGGGGTTGTCCTTGACGGTTGTCGACCCGGACTCGCGATATCCGAGGAAGAGATACAGGTGCAACTTGACCGTCGCAAGCCGGGTCAAAACAGCATAACTACCCCGCGAAATGAGCCGGACAAAGTCCACATACTCTCCGGCGTTTTTGAGGGACATACCACCGGTACACCAATGCTGATGATTCTCTACAACGCAGATGCCGACCCTTCTGCCTATGACGAGATCAAGCAGCTGTTTCGCCCGGGCCACGCCGACTATACGTACCTGAAGAAGTTTGGTCGTCGCGACTGGCGTGGAAGCGGGCGTGCATCAGGGCGTGAAACCTCCGGGCGTGTAGCTGCCGGAGCTGTTGCTCGTAAACTTCTTGCTGAACGCGGAGTGTCGGTACTTGCCTATACCGCCGCCGCTGGCGGAATAGAGTGTGAAACCTTTGAGCCAGAGCAGATCGAGGCCAACCAGCTTCGCGCCTGCGACCCGGTGGCAGCCTCAAAAATGCTTGCACGGGCTGAGGCTCTCAAGGCGGAAAGCAATAGCATGGGGGGGGTGGTCGAATGCCGTGTAGAAGGAGTTCCGGCCGGGCTCGGCGAGCCAGTCTTTGATAAGCTCGATGCCGAACTTGCACATGCCATGCTGTCCATTGGGTCGGTCAAGGGAATAGAGTTTGGCTCAGGTTTTGCGGCAGCTGCTATGTCCGGCAGCGAACACAATGATGAGCTGGGCCCGGGTGGGTTTCTCACCAATAATGCCGGGGGTATCCTGGGCGGAATCAGCTCAGGTGAGCAAATTCTGTTTAGAGTTCCCGTTAAGCCGACCTCGTCCATAGCACGTGAACAACACACGGTAGACCTCACCGGAGCGGAGCGGATCATTAGCACCGAGGGACGCCACGATGTCTGCATCTGCCCACGTATCGTACCGGTAGTTGAGGCTATGACCTGTCTTGTGCTTGAAGACCACTTCCGTCGGCAGGCAGCAATGCTCACATAGTGCATTCGCACCCACGGTGATACCAAAACACGGGGAGACCTTATGGCCAGCCAATGGATTGTCGAGTATTTGCAATGGCTATTTCTGCTGATACTTCTTCTTAACCTTGCCCAGAGACGGCAGTACGAAACCGCTGCGCGAAAACGCCTGGCAACACTGTATATCGCCGCCGGGCTTATTCTCTTTTACGCAGTTGCGCACCTCATACAGTTGTTAGAGGCCTCGGACTGGTGGTTACTCCCAACCGCTGCTGCGTTGGTATTTGCCTTAACTCGCGGAGAAAGCGCTCTGCGAGCATTTCGGTTGTCCTGCCGCAGTTGTGGCGCACGTCTGTCGCTTGCGACCATTGTGTATCAGGACTCCAACTTGTGTTCGAACTGTCGTTTTGGCCAACCACCAGAAGCACCGGGCCCCGAGACTTAGGGCAGTTGACGTCGTCCGAAATGAACGATAATGAGCGAAACACCAAACACCACAAATAGCACCGGCCACCAGTTCCATACGAAACGGTAGAAGTCGGTCTCTACCAGATCCATGCTAAAACTCAAGAACACGAAAGACAGTATGACGATGGTCGATGCAGGAATTCGCAACGAGGCACGCGACGCTGGATCCTTCTTTGTATGGCCATACACAAACAGCGAAACACCGGCAACCGTCATGAACAGCGGCCAGATGCGCGAAAGAGCGACGGTCGAAAGCACAGTGTTCATGAGCAAATACACCGTACCACCGAGGGCAAGAAACATGCCCAGAAATACATATCCGTCCTGCCCTTCATGGGTAAAACCGACGTACAGCATTCCCAGTCCAATGACCAAGGGTAGTACCGGCCACAGCGCCCGAAAAGCCGTAAGAAACCCCGTCGTATGGAGCAACAGCACCGCGCCGGTCAGTACAAAGAGAAACCCAAAGAGCAGCATCTTGTCGGGAAACCTCGTTAATTTGAGCTTTGTCACCAGAATCCCCTTTTGTTTTTTGCTCCGCCGATTCCTGCTTCCAAGATTGGAACCCACCGCGCCTTTGCCTCAAGTGTACCAGAAGGTATTCCGACTTGCCAAGCGCGTTCACGGTTGTTACACTCTGCTTCTCGAGTCCGTTGCCGCCCAAGGAGCAACCTATGAAGAACTACATTCACATGCTCGGCCGCTTTGCAGTCGCACTGATACTTGTTGCGGCATTTTTGGCGTGTCGTACCGATAACGAGTACTTTCTTGTTGGTGAACCTGCGCAACGTGCCGAGTTATCCCGCCTTTTTGAAATGCTTGAGGCACCGGATGCATCCTATGAGTCCAGGGTTGTCCTTATTGAACAGATTGCCGGACAACTCTACAGTGCTGGCTATCCACAACGAATGCAGGTGTTTCTCTCACGCTACATCGAGGACAGTCCGGACGACCCATATATCGCATACTATCTTCTTTTGCTGGCCCAGCACTATGCGTCAGAAGGAGCAACACCGGTTGCGACGCAGTATTACGCTCGGATTGTAGCCGCATATCCGGATCTTGTAGTCCGAGAGCGTTCTGTTCACTACCAGGCGCTGCGCGAACTCATTAGCCTCACACCAAGCGAGGAAGACCGTATTGTCTACTACCAGGATCTCATAACACGATTTCCAGACCGGGTTGACCTTGGCAAGAAGTACTACTATCTCGCGCAAAGCTACCAGGCCCTCGGCCGGTGGGATGAGGCTTTTAGTACCTACCAGAAGTTTCTCACGCACACCGAAACACAGATCCCGGGCAAGCCAGATGCTCACCGCGAAACGCAAACCCTGGTGAATTTGTATAACTCTCGACGCAACTGGACAATGGAGAGCATCGACGATCTGGTTGCAGCCATCAAGAACGCCATTTGGGTACAAAGTCCACACCAACTCCTGAGATACCGTTCAGCCGACAGTTTCTTCGCAATGTCATGGGAGCAGGAGGAATGGGACTTTAATAGTCAGATCTCGTTCGATATTGGAGCCTTTCTCCAGCGTTCGCGAGTGCGTTTCGCCGACGAGTTAGATGTCAGCTCGAACGCCCGCGAGGCCTACCTCCGCACCTGGAACTGGTCGTACCGCATCAATACGTGGTATCTCTACTTCCGTCGCATAGACTTTCCCGCTGACCCGGAAATTCACAATAACTGGGAGTGGGCTGGTATTTATTTCGGCGAGGCTCTTTGAGTTGCGCTGGCCCCTAAGCCTCTCAGCCCTTATGAGCAGCGACTTTCAGCCGATACTTAAAACGAAATGATCACTCATCTACGCATTTGGTTTGTCTTGTACCTCGGCTTCCTCGTCTCGGTCGTTGCGCTGCCTCTCTTTGCTCAAACAGGAACAGAGCAGCCGCTACGAAACGAATATATAGTGGACTGGAGCGCAAGTGAGCTTGTTATTCGCACCACAAGAAGGGTTGAAACCGAAGGGACTAACGCTCCCATTGCAGTGCATCTGACTGAACGTGAAGCCGACTACAGCCTTCCCCAGTTGCTCCACACCGCACTGCGAGGGCTGCAACGAGATACTGTCGATACGGTTGGTTCGGCCACCGAAGATCTCCCTACCATTGCCGCCGAGATAACTCGCCTTGTACCAGACGTTCAACGTAGTTCCTCGCGCCGAAACCGCGATCTGTCCGAACTCACCGTTGAGTACCGCCTCCCCCTTTTCCCTGCCGCAACCGGGTTGTTTGGTCTGCACGAAGTGGCATCACCACTCCCGCGTAATCTGCAACGTGTTCCTTCCCGCGAGTTTACCGGAATCCTTGTCTACGTAGCCGACCCGCTGCCGGTTCATGGAACCAATCGGGTGGAGCACCTCCATGGAGCGCTCTTCGCACGTATCCATGACACCGAAATGAACACCGTGCTCGAACCCGGAATGCTGGATCCCGATCATCTACGAAGATGGGGGCCTGTAGGCTACGGTACCGATCCAGATGCCACAGCCTACGTGGAACGCATTGGTGCCGACCCGCTCCGAATTCTGGCAAGGGGGGTTTTTGGTACTACACCAACCGACGTTCTCATAAGCCCAACCGATGCGGCGCGAATTCTCGGGCATCCGGCAAACCAGGAACTGCTTCGCCAAGGGAGAGTAGTTTTCATCGTGGCCCCAGAAGCAGCCCGAGTTCAGATACTCCCCTAAACGACACCCTGCCCCGACTCACCCCACGGCCACAGGCTTCCGTAGTGTTCTGCTCGGTTAGAGAGCTTGATATAGTTGACCGGCGCGGCCCGATTGTGGTCAAATAAAGCCACATGTCAAAGTCAAATCTATCAGCCCGACAACGTACCGCCACGCTCCTTTCGGGAGTGGGCCGAGTCGGCATAGTTCTTACGATAGCGGTAGTTCTTAGCGGCGCGCTCATTTCCTGTGGTGATAAACCAATAGGGTACGGAGTACTCATGTGGCCCGAGGATCCGGAGCACCTTGATGCCGGAAGCATTCTTACTCTCATGAGTGAGTCCAACATCACCGACAGCTACTGGGCCAAGTATCAGCCTAAGGCGGAACTCAATGCTGCTGGTACAGAAGGCTCAAACGACGATCAGCCGCCCCTCGTAGAGGCCGAGTTTAGCAGGTTCCGCGTCCGTAAGTTCGAAACCGAGGAAGACGCACTGGCTTTCGCACAGGAGTTCACCGAGTTTGCAGGTACCTATGCGCGCTCCCAACGTGACGCGCTACCAATTCGCCGACTCATGGACCGCCACTCTGACAGGATCTATCGGCTGCGCGAAGGAGAAGAACTCAAGGTAATAGACCGGAGTCCTGAACAGACCGACGAGGCCGGTCTTGTTGATTACTGGTACCACGTCATTGCAGAGGACGGTACAACCGGCTGGACCTTCGGGTACTACCTGACAATCTTTGAGGTAGGTGAAGAGCCAACTGAACAAGGTGTTCACGACACAGCGCTCTTCTCTAACTTCCTCATGCAGACCTGGAGACCGCGGTCTTTTGCCGATATGCTGCGCACCCAACGTTTCGACCTGAATCGCTTCCATCCGGCTTATGGACTGTTTCCCCAACCTGAATCGCGCAGCATTCGCATTGTGACACAGAGTGGCGTAAACGAGTTTTCCTATGCCGGGCTGCAGCCGACCAGTGAAACCAGGTATATCGACCAGGCAACCGGTCTTGAACTTGAGTTTGAGGGGGAAACTTCCCTGACTCTTCGTTACGAGGACAACGGCTCTCGAGTCACATCTCGGTTCGTAGTCATTGAGGACGATATTCGCGAAGTGATAACCCGGGAGCAAACGCGCCGCCTGGAGATATTCGACGAGCTCTACCAACGTGCGGGCCGAGGCATGAAGAGCCTTGCTTATGGCGATATCGACCTACAACGTGACCGCAGTTTTTTCTGGCGTGGCAACAACCGCCTACGGCCTGAGGTAATTCCAAACACTGCCGGTAATACGGGGCGAGTTTCCCTTGGGCGCTACCTACACCCCTCACTGCGAACGCAGTTCGACGGCGCTCTGGCCTTTGACTTCAACGGAGTCGACACCGAGGTTACCTTTCTCTACAGGGTTACCGCCGCAGGGCTTCAGCTCACGCATGTTCCGGAGTCTCGGCTTGACGGGGTCACAGTGACCGCGATACCAGAGCTGCCATTGGTGATATTCTTTGCCTTTGGTGACAGCCCACCGCCCCCGGATGCAGCAGGATCTAATGAATCCACAGGTACTACCGGGAACAGCAACCCGGATGCTTCCGGTGAGGACAACACTCCGGAGTGAGTCTCGTACAACTTCACAAGCTGAATCATGGATTCGGCGAGAGAACCCTACTGAAAGATGCCTCGTTCTCACTCGCGGCCGGAGATCGTGTGGCACTGGTAGGCCCTAACGGAAGCGGCAAGACCACTCTCATGCGGCTCATTGCTGGCCATATTGAGCCAGATTCCGGACAAGTTGTGGCTGCACGCGCGTTGCGTGTAGCCTATCTTCCGCAAACAGGTGTGGCGCATGCTGGGCGCACTCTGTACCAGGAGGCCGACTCTGCCTTTGCAGAAGGACACGCATTGGCCAATACCCACGCCGAGGTAACAGCTCGTTTGGAACAGCTTTCTCCGGACAACAATCGTGAACTTCAGACCGAGCTGGCTCGGTTGCATGATGTGCAGGAACAAATAGAGTCATCCGGGTTCTATGATCGCGAGGAACGTATTCACCGCGTACTGCGTGGGCTTGGGTTTACCGAGAACCAGTTTCACTCCGACTGCGCTACCTTCTCCGGCGGAAAGCAAATGCGAATTGCGTTGGCTGGAATCCTGCTCCGTGAACCAGATGTTTTGCTGCTGGATGAGCCCACCAACTACCTGGATATTGAAACCCGCGACTGGCTGCTGGAGTATCTGCTGTCCTACCGTGGCGGAGTGCTGCTCGTTTCGCACGACCGATTTTTCCTAGATGCCTGGGCTACCGAGGTGGTAGAGCTTTTTGCAGCTGGCTTGAAGCGCTATAAGGGCAACTACACTCGTTACGAGGAGCGGCGGGCTGAAGATTTGCAGCAACTGACTGCCGAGTACGAGCGGCAACAAGACCAGATCAGCAAGCTTGAGAGTTTTATCACGCGTTTTCGCTACAATGCATCAAAGGCAAAGCTGGTTCAGAGTCGTATAAAAGAGCTCGAACGCATAACGCCTATAGAACTCCCGGAGGGGTTCCGGCCGATAAAGCTCCGGCTTCCGGCACCGCCTCGCAGTGGAAACCCGGTGGTGGAGCTCTCAAGCATTTCCCGCAGTTATCCGGGCGAAAACGGCGCAGAACTCCAGGTACTTGCAGACCTGAACCTGGAGTTTGAACGTGGTGAGAAGGTAGCATTGGTGGGTCCGAACGGTGCTGGGAAGTCCACGCTCATGCGCATTCTTGCACAACGTGATCAAGGCTTCAGTGGCTCCCTCACCTGGGGAAAGGATGTACAGATTGGGTTCTTTTCTGAAGACCTGCTGGAAGAACTGCAGCCCGAGGCCACCGTCCTCAGTATTATTGAACAAGCAGCGCCCACTGCGGTGCAACCAGCGGTACGCGACCTTTTGGGTGCATTTCTATTCAAGGGTGATGACATCCTCAAACCCTTTCGGGTACTGAGCGGAGGCGAACGCACTCGGCTCGCAATGCTCCGCATGCTGCTACGCCCTATCAACCTGCTGGTACTCGACGAACCTACGAACCACCTGGATCTTGTCTCTAAAGACGTTCTCCTCCAGGCACTCCGCGACTACAGTGGTACGGTAGTGTTTGTCTCGCACGACCGGCACTTCCTGGAAAGCCTGGCTGGTCGTGTCGTGGCGCTTGAACCACGTCCTCATCATGCGGCCGAGGTGAAGAACTATCCGGGGCCCTACTCATACTATCAACGGAGGCGCGAGGCGGAGTTGAGCGCACCGGCCGCGACAAGCCCTGCTTCAGGCACTCCTTCCAGAGCAACAGCAAGCACCAAGGCAAACGCTGGTGCAGCCAGCCCCGACCTTGGCATGGCAGCCGGTGAGTACCACCGGCACAAGGCCCAGAAGGCTGATCTACGTAAGCTTGAGCGCACCGCAGAGACTACACTCTCTGAACTGGACCGACTTGAGTCGGAGCGTGAAAAACTGGAGTTGCAGCTGTCTCAGCCAGAGGTGTACACCAACGGTGAAGCGGTGAAAGATATTCGCTCCGCCATGCAACGCAATGAGGAACAGCAGAACCAACTCACCGAACAATGGGAACACGCCGAACACGCCGCCACGAGGTTACGCACCGAGTTGGGCCTTTAGGCCGACATATGGGGTAGCCGTACGACCGTCCGCATCGGTATAGTGCAGGGGTTATGCAGATAGCTTCATGGAACGTCAACGGCATTCGCGCCTGTGCAAAAAAGGGCTTCTTCGACTGGCTTGAACACACGAGTCCAGATATCGTGTGCCTTCAGGAGACTCGTGCCGAGCCGTCACAACTCGGAGAACAAGAGTTGCATCCTCCCGGCTACCTCTCGTACTGGCAGAGTGCCGAGAAGAAGGGGTATAGCGGTGTTGCTCTGTACACCAAGCACGAGCCAACCGCTGTCCAGACTCTTGGTCAGGCTGAGTTCGACAGTGAAGGTCGGGTACTGTTGTTGGAGTTTGACTCCTTGGTAGTGGGCAGCGCCTACTTCCCAAACAGTCAGGACGGTGGAAAGCGCCTTGAGTACAAGCTCATGTTCTGTGAAGCCATGTTGTCTGAGCTGCAACGCCTGGTTGAGTCCGGAAAAGACGTAATACTTGCCGGAGACTACAACATCGCCCACCAGCCCATAGATTTAGCCCGACCCGCTGAGAACGAGAACAGCGCCGGGTATCTACCTGAGGAGCGGGCCTGGATGACCCGGTTCTTGGATTCTGGCTACATCGATACCTTCCGGCAGTTTGATCCGGCCCCCGGACGGTATACCTGGTGGAGCTACCGCGGAGGGGCCAGGCAGCGGAATGTAGGTTGGAGAATAGACTACCACTGCGTAAATGAACGGCTGAGCAACAGAGTGCAGTCGGTACAGATTCAGGCCGATGTCTACGGCTCGGACCACTGCCCCATTCTTTTGGACCTCAAGACTTAGGAGCGAGCAGGTACTACTATGAGTAGCGATAGCCAACAGTTTATTCCACTATTTCCCCTACCGCTTGTCCTGTTCCCCTACATGCCGCTCCCGTTACATGTTTTTGAACCCCGATATCGCACAATGATTCATACCTGTATGGAAGAAAAACAACCCTTTGGGCTTATTCGGGCAGGGACTGCTGGCACATCCTGGGCGGGATGCCTGGCCGAGGTACGGACCGTGTTGCAACGCTTTGACGACGGTCGCTTTGACATACTGAGCTTTGGCTTGCAGCGCTTCTCGGTCCTGAGTTTTGACACCAGCAAGGAGTATCTGCAGGCGGAAGTACGCCCTTTTCGCGACTCTGCACCGCCAGAGGATGAGGTCGACCCGGAGCTTCGTAACACGGCGATTGAGCTGTTTATGGAGTTTGCCCAGCTTAACAACAGGAAGATCTCGGAGAGCAGTCTTAGAAAAATGCCTGACGAGGAACTGTCCTTCATGATGTGTCACGGTGAACTGTTCTCGCTTGCTGAAAAGCAGGAGTTACTTGAGCTACGAGATACTCATCTTCGTCTGGATCGTTGCACCACAAGGCTGTGGGACGGCATTCAGCAACGCGTTAAACTGTCGCGAGTCGAAAAACACCTGAATGGTCCAAGTAGAGAAGAGTTGCAAAAGCTTCTTAACTAGTCTTCCGCGCTTTCCTTGAAACGGAGCGCGCGGGAGTTAATGCAGTACCGTAGTCCCGTAGGTTGGGGGCCGTCGGGAAAAACGTGACCAAGGTGTGCGTCACAACATGCACAGAGCACCTCGGTGCGAGTCATACCGTGTCCGTAGTCGGCGCGCTCTTCTACTGCACCGCCATGACTGGGCTGATAGTAGCTCGGCCAGCCGCTGCCGGATTCGTACTTGTGATCCGAGCGAAAAACCTCCTCACCGCAACAAGCACACACATACACCCCGGAGCGCGTGTTATGATAATACTCCCCACTGAATGCAGGTTCGGTTGCGCCTTTGCGGGTGATCTGAAAAGTCTCGAAATCGAGCTCTTCGGCCCACTCGCGGTCACTCTTCTGCAGCTTTGACATTCAATATACTCCTTGCATTCCTGCCAAAAGCTACTGAGTACCGGCCTTTACGGCAAGGTTTTCCGCAACAGACTGACGAATTCCTCATGAACTGTTATACTATGGGAGTAAGGACGGCAACATGAAGAACTACCGGAAAAAGATTGGTGCACTCCGCGACGAGGTTGCGGAGTTGCAAAAGACACTACAAGATGAATTCTCGGAGCTTGGAAAGCAGCTACTGGAAAGTTATCCAGACCTGTGCGAAGAAGAGAATGCGCAAGAACTCTGTAGTCGGTATGAGGAGGCCGGTGAGCGGCTCACATTAACTCAAGACAACAAGACTCGAATTGCGACAATACAGAGCCGCATCGAGGCCATTCGTCAAGAGATATCCGACGGAAGCTCCGAGCGAAAGCACCTGCAACAGGAAGCAGCCGCGGTGTTTCCGGGTATCGGACGGAGAGCTTTTGAGATTTTTCACGACAACACCTATCTTGAGGCCGACTATGCCGAACGATTCAGTGAGATCTCTGCTGCTCAGAACGAAGTCGATCGACTTCAGGCTGAACTCGACGAGCAGGAGGCCATTCTAGAGTCCAAGCCTTTCCTGGATCGAATTGTTACCCGTGGACGCGTGGTCCTTCTGAAGAACCGTGTCTCAAGTCGCAGCGAAGCCATGGAAAAACAGTATCGTCGGCTCGGGGAAAGCATTGTTGGTTCAGAGTTCATTCGAGAAGTGAACGACGAAGAGCTCAACCGGGTCGCTGAGCCATATTTTGCTGCCGAGCGACGAATCTCCGATATCGCTGACCGTGCCGAGCAACTTAACAAAGAGCGCAACGAGCTTGAGTCTGAGTTGTCCCAGCTGTGTGAAGGACGCCGACCAGGCAAGGCAAGCTCCGAGCTTGACGATCGCATTCGCGAGCTGCGCGATACGCAGTACAACGCAGTTGCTCAGTTTGCCCGAACCGTACGGGACCACCTCAACGAACAGATGCGTGAAACGGTGCAGCAACATTTGGATCGTATAGACGCTTTAGAGGCAGATGTCTCCCAGAAGCAGAGTTCTATACAGCGCCTTGAAGCCGCGCTTGAGGTCGAGCGGCTCCAGTCCGAGATTGGCCAGGTGAACGAAGACATTGGGCTTCGAGAACGTGAAATTGAAGCGGCGGAGAAACGTAAGGCCGAGCTTTTTGAGCGCCGTGCGGAACTTGAGCAGGAACGCGCTGCTCAGGAAGAGAAGCGCGGGAATCCCGAGGATCTGTAGGAAGGCCGTAGATCGCAGGGTGCTCAGCGTCGGGAAATCTCTAACTGCAGCTCAACCGAACCGAGACCACGCATAACCGGTTCCAGGCGTATACCATAAACGGTACCGGCGTTTAGTTCTGCCGTGAGCCGAGGCTCCACGCGGTACCCTACGTTTCGTGCCATCTCCTGGCCCTGAGCGTCTAACAGTATGATTACAACTTCCTCACCGTCACGACCTGCTGCGCGTATCTCATAGCTGCCAGTTTGCTCAGGTGCGAACCGGGTCTGGATTCCTTGATCGCTGATGACTGCCTTGTGAGAGCCAATGCCCACCGTTTCGGACAACTCAGTCGAGTCCGCCAGATGCGAGGGCTGTCCAGACTCCCCTGCCGCAAGAAAACTGACCACGCCTTCTGCAGCATACGCCACGACCAAACCGTCATTCCGGGGAAACAGAGCCCGCACCGGACTGTTTCCGGCCGATGTCTCCCACAGAACGTTACCATGCGGCAGGTCTACCGCGTACAACCTGCCGGTATCGGTTCCTACATACACAACCGAGTCCACCACCGCTGCAATTGTAGGTTCACCACGCAGTTCCTGTGCAAAGCGTGCGTCCAAAGTCTCGGAGTCAAGGAGATGCAGGTAGCTGTAGAGATCCAACACCAAAGGACC
>PXEI01000147.1 GCA_003564775.1 Spirochaetaceae bacterium | reverse complement strand
GCCGACGATACCCCTCCGGTGGGCGTTGCTGCCTATGCAGCCGCCGCGATAGCGCGCTCTGACCCCATACGAACAGGGCTGTACGGCTTCAAATTTGACCTGGGGGCCTTCTTTCTGCCCTTTATGTTTGTGTACAATCCCGAGTTTCTCATGGTTGACACTACCTGGACCAAGATTGTCTTGATAGGTATCACTGCCTTGTTTGGAATTTACTGTTTTAGCGCCGTGATTCAACAATGGCTTATTGTAAAGCTTCAGTTATGGGAAACCGCAATTCTCTTTGCCATAGCAGTTGCCATGGTGTGGCCCAATATCACCTCAGATATCATAAGCCTGGTTGCGTTTGTGGGTATCTACATGCATCAACGCCATAAAGCCAAGCGCCTGATACCGGACGAGGTTCCGATTATATGAGAAGCAGCCGCGCCACGGTGTTGTCCGCGGCTGGCTGCGTAGTTGCTACCACCTTGACCATACTTCTCTTCATGGCTGCGGTAGCCTCCTGCGCAACAGGCGCCGCAGCTCGTTTCCAGCTTGAAGTTCTTGATGGTCGTGAGGACTCCGTGTACTACTCCACCGAGATCTTGCCGGGTGACTCTTTTGAGCTGCACTATACTCACTCAGTCAGCAAATCACCGGTGTACGGTGGTTTTCAGGTTACACAGGATGGTTCCATTCAGCCTCTCTACACGGTGTACAGGGCTTATGGCCCCGGTTTGCCCTGGCCATCCGATGAACACACTCGCAGGGACGACGGTGCGTTGCAGATAAGCCATGAGGACGAACTCCCCCGGGACGAACTCCGCGTCTGGGTCTCTCCACTTACGTCCGACCGACTTGAAATTCATGACGATGTTGTGGAGCTGAGTGCGGGTAGTGATGAGCCGAGGCTGGTAGTTATTCGTCTGCGCAGCTAAGCAGTCTGCGGGCGCTGAAGCGGCAGGCCACCAGGCCACAGGCGGGTATCAGGCATAGGCAGGCACAGGCACAAAAAAGCCTGCCGACCCACAGGCCGACAGGCACGCGCAAACGAAGGATAACAGGCCTATACGGAGTCCGCTCTCCTACACCCGCTATCCGTGGTACAGTTTGACCATAGAGCGGTGTGGTGTCTATCAGGAAATTCCTGATAGAACAGGCGTCTGCACTGCAGACTCAGCCGTTACGCTTTTGACTTTGCACAGCGGTGGGCGTAAGGTGTACGGTAGTTGGCAGTCAGCACGAGGGGGTACAGATGGGTGATGCCGGATTCCTGGAGAACCTTTTTCACGGGAGACTACGCAAAGACCAGTTCTTTATGGACTACGACGCCGTGGACGAGGGAAAGGTGCAGTCGCTGGTTTCCCGGCTGCATGAGGTGACATCGAACTACAGTCCTGCTCAACTGGAGGCGGAGGGTCGAGTACCTGAGGCGGTACTGGTTGGCCTGAAGCAGATTGGGTTGTTTGGGATTACTGTGCCCGCTGAGTACGGTGGACTGGGTTTTAGTTTGAGCGAGTACCTGCGGGTTATTGAGTCAATCTCCGGTGACGATATGGCGCTGTGCCTCATTCCCCTGGCACATCTTTCAATTGGGATGAAGGGCATTCTCCTTTTTGCAAATGAACAACAGAAGAGTAAATACTTGCCTGAGGCAGCATCTGGCCGGATGGTGTTTGGGTACGCGCTCACCGAGCCGAAGATTGGCTCTGACGCCCAGAACATTAGCACAACCGCGATCCTTTCGGAGGATGGGACTCACTACCTGCTTAATGGAGGCAAGACCTACATCACGAATGGGAACTACGCACAGGGGCTGACGGTGTTTGCCCAGACAGACCCAGAAAACCCCGGCAAAGGAATGGCTGCCTTTATTGTGGAGACAGCCTGGGAAGGGGTGCGAATAGGCAAAGATATGCCAAAGATGGGTCTCAAGATCAGTTCCACGACATCTATTCAGTTTAAGGATGTGCGGGTGCCGGTAGAGAATCGTCTGGGAGCTGACGGTGATGGCTTCAAAATTGCCATGACGATTCTCAACTACGGGCGGCTTGGCCTTGGGGCTGCATCATCAGGAGTTATGCTGCAGTCGCTCGCGGACATGTACGGGCGTGCATCGAGTCGCGTTCAGTTTGGCCGCCCCATTAAGGAATATGAGCTGATACAGGAGAAGATGGTCAGAGCCAAGGTTCATGCCTTTGCTGCGCGGAGCATGACCTATTTTACTGCCAAGGCATTGGAGGCAGACCCGCTGGCCAATGTGGCTATTGAGAGTAGTCACTGTAAGCTCTACGGAACGACACAAGCCTGGGATACCCTGTACGACGCGCTGCAGACGGCCGGCGGGTCAGGATTCCTTGCTACCCAGCCTTACGAGAAGCGCATGCGCGATTTCCGAGTGACTACGATCTTTGAGGGCACCAGTGAGATTCACTCAATATATCCGCCACTCACTTTGCTGCGCGGATATGCCAAGGAGTTTGGTGGGAGTGCTCTTGGCGCGCTCAGGTTTGCGCGCAAGCTGCGAAAAACTCGTGTGTTTGACGGTTTGGTGATAGAACACAAAGAGTTGCAGAAGGCCAAGGCCTTAGCCTGCCGCCTGGAGAAGACCATTCGGCGACAACTGGCCCGGGGAATGATTCGATACGGGAAACGGGTGCTGGTTCACGAGTTTTATCTGCGCCGTGTCACGCGGTTGAGTCTGGCGATGTTTCAGCTGGTTGCCGCATGCTCCTTCCTGCATGCAAAAGCCGACCGGGGCGGGGTCAACAAAGAAGACAAGGCCCTGCTTGCTTACCTTGTGGCCGAGGCTACCGAGGTGTACCAGCGCGAGCGGCGTTTTGGTTCCGACAAGCTGGAAAGAGCACATGAACAGGTGTATGCCGGTATAGACAAGTGAGGTCTAAGCCCCTCCGCCCGGCGCCCAACCCCCGACCCCGGACTCCCGAGCACGGACTCCCACGTCAGTGC
>PXEI01000428.1 GCA_003564775.1 Spirochaetaceae bacterium | reverse complement strand
GACCTCGCGCTGATCGTCTTTCGGGGGGACTACACCTTTTCCGAACGAAGCCGGCAGTTTCGCGTGCTACTTGGTAAAGCCGGAATCCTGTAGGAGTCCTCATGGAAAAAAATACCCTAATCGCCGTCATTCTTTCGGTGATCGTAATCACCGTAGGGTTCATGATTCAGAATGCGCTGTTTCCGCCTGATGAATTTGGTCCTGCGGTAACCACTCCAGTCGAAGAGCGTCCTGCGCCTGAAGCTACTCAGTCCGTTGACCCACTTCCTGAACCCGTTCGTGCAGCTGGTACAATTGAACCCGCACCCGACCACGAACCAGCAAACGTCGCTGAGCACACAGTTCGTACAGACCTGCTCAACGTAACTTTCGACCCACATGGAGCGGTAATTCGATCATTCGAGTTGCTCGACCACCGAGATGGCGATCGTCCGGTTGAAATGGTCAAGCAAGGTCTTGGTACCCAGGGCGGCTTCACACTCCATTTTGGCGACTCAAATTCTCCGGTTGTTGATGCGGCATTTCATCGACGTGAAACGACCGAGGCGAACACCGTCGAGTTTTATCGCGACTTTCTGGTACACCGGAACACGAACAACGGTGAAGACCCTGTTCGTTTCCGCGTTCGACGGATTTACCGTTTCCAGAACGGCGAGTACCTTGTTGAGGGTGACACCATACTTGAGAACTTGAGCGGTGGTGCTGTGCCTTTGAACTTCTCCGGAGTTGCCTACACCATTGGCCTTGGTCCCCAGATTGGTCCAAGTTTCCAGGAACTCGATGGTCGGAACGAGTATCGACGTTTTGCGCACTACGACGGAGATCGTACCCGATATGAAGACCTCCGCGCGGGCGCGGAAGAGGTCTTGGATCGCAGAATAAACTGGACGGCTATCGTCGGAAAATACTTTGCCCTGGCGGTAGTTCCAGGAACGGTTGAGTATGAGGTAACATTTGCAAAGAGAGACGTCGCTGGGCTTGAAGAAGGCGCTCAGCTCTTTCTTTCGCGGCCGGTAATTCGTAGCCAATACCAAACCGACACACTTCGGTACTATGTTGGTCCGCGAACCGACTTTGCGGTTCGCTACAACAACGCCTCGGATAACGCTTTTGCGGCTCGCAATCTTGAGCTTGACGAAATGGTGCAAACTCGTTTTCTGCTTGGCTGGCTTGAGAACTTCTTGAAGTTCTTTCTCAATATCATTTATGGGGTGATACCTAACTACGGTATTGCAATTATTCTTCTCACTATACTGGTAAAACTCGCAACCGCACCTTTGACCAAGAAGAGCTTTGAGTCCATGGGGAGAATGCAGGAACTTGCACCCAAGATTCAGGAGATCAAGGAAAAGCACGGCGACAACCCGCAAAAAATGAATCAGATGACAGCCGAGCTTTACAAGAAGGAAGGTGTTAATCCTTTAGGCGGCTGTTTGCCAATGTTGCTACAGTTCCCATTCTTTATCGCAATGTTCGGGCTGTTCAACAACCATTTTGATCTTCGTGGCGCTGTCTTCATTCCCGGTTGGATAACTGATCTTTCAGCTCCGGAATCAATACTGAACTTCGGTGATTTCACCTTACCGTTGCTTGGATGGAACGACTTACGACTCCTACCTATTGTTTTTGTTGCAACGCAATTACTCAGCACCAAGTTTATGCAAACTCCGTCGGCACAGGGTGGACAGATGAAAATGATGACCTACATGCTGCCGGTTGTATTCTTCTTCGTGTTGTATAACATGCCGTCCGGACTCCTGGTATACTGGATCTTCTCCAACCTTCTTCAGGTCGGACAGCAGATGTTGACCAAGCGTCGTAAGCTGCAGTCCGCATAAGCCTAACAAAGGAGCACTACGAACATGACACGAGAGTTTGAAGGCAAAACAGAAAAGGACGCAATTGATGCTGCTATAGCCGAGCTCGGTCTCGACCGTGATGAGTTTGATGTGGAAATCGTCGATACCCAGAAATCCGGCCTCTTTGGAATGTCAAAAAAGGTCCGAATACGCGTACATACCAGCAGCGACTACGCTCCAGTTAACGATACGCAACCGGAGAACGATTTCGAACATGGAATCATCGATTTCGTCGGTGGAATGATCGAACGAATGGGCTACACCGCAGAGATCGTCATAAAATACCGGGAGCCCGGTAAACTCTGTCTCAGAATAGATTCCGAAAGCTCAGGGATCCTTATTGGGCGCAAAGGACAGAATCTCGATGCGCTCCAGTTACTGGCAAATGTAGTCGCTGGTCGCTTGTATGGTGACGAAATCAAGGTGATTTTGGATACAGAGAACTACCGTTCGCGTCGGGAAGAAAGCTTGGTTCGGCTTGCCCATCAAGTTGGTGATCAAGTTCTGAGAGAAAAGGGATCGCGCCTGCTGGCACCAATGAATCCGTTTGAACGCCGTCTGATCCATACGGCATTGACCGATATTGAGAACATTGCGACCAAAAGTGAGGGTGACGGCCTTTACAAGCAGGTTCGCGTATATTATCGTGGCGCAGGGCAATAGGACACTTTTGGCCGTTATTTGTCGCGAAAGTACCTTGTGTATAGGTTGTGGAAAGAACTCGGACTTCGGTCCGAGTTTTTTGTTACCTCTACACTTTGCCTAGCAGACATTAAGGTACCTCCATCCTTAACCGTAAATACCCTGCAATCTCTCATCATATTAGGTAAAAAACTCTATTAAGATTAAGATTTACCCCGGTTTCAGTCACATATCGGTCATGAGCACAGTCCTACCTTTCCGTAGTGTTCGGCAGGTTGGTTGAGTCGTTTTGACTATATCAGTAGGCGTGTGGGTTTCGGCATGTGTACAACCTGTGGATAACTTTTTAGGAATCCTGTCAAACCTATACGATAAAACCATTGGGTTAAATGAGTTACCGCAGTCTTCGGTCTACTTGATGTGCTTGGAATGTTGATTCCCTTTTGACAACGAAGAATACGGTAGTACGATGGCATTTTTGCTTGTATACTTTTCGTATGAACGCCACCCTCAAACACACCCCCCTTTACGAACTTCACAAGAAAAATAATGCGCGGTTTGCTCCCTTCGCTGGCTGGGAAATGCCTATACAGTACGAGCCAGGTGCTATTGCCGAGCACAAGCATGTCCGCACCCATCTTGGTGTCTTTGACACTTCTCACATGGGCCGTTTTGAGCTTCGGGGTGCTCAGGTTGCCGATTTTTTGGACTACGCTGTCAGCAGCGACATTCTGAATTTGCCCGAGAACACGTCACGATACGGTCTCCTGTGTCGAGAAGATGGTGGAATCATTGATGATGTCTTCGTGTACAGATTGGCTGATTATTTCCTGGTCGTTGTAAACGCATCGAACCTTGAAAAGGACTATAAGCACCTGGATGATCTGCGAGAAGGGTTCGATGTCGAGCTGGTGGATCGCTCGACAGAGACTGTGATGCTGGCAATACAAGGACCCCTAGCAATTCCGTTTCTTGATTCGCTCGCATCGGAGCCGCTTTCCGAGATCCCGCGATTCGGAGCGGCAGAGAGAAGCTTCGATGGTGTACAGACGGTTGTTGGCCGTACCGGATACACCGGAGAAGACGGCGTTGAGCTGTTCTTCCCCAGTGGCAACGCTCTTGAGGTGTGGCAGTACCTCTTTGGCGAGGCAGCGACACAAGGAGTTGACCTCCAACCTATTGGTCTTGCGGCACGTGATAGCCTCCGCTTTGAACCAGGATTTCCATTATATGGACATGAACTCTCGGAAGACATTACCCCACTTCAGGCGCGACTGAAATGGGCCTGTGAGTTTGATCGTGATTTTGTTGGGCGTAAGGCTCTACTTTCAAAGCTGGACTCTGGAGATGGACGCAAGCTTGCTACAATAGTTTTGCGTGATCGTGGTGTGCCGCGTGAGGGTTGTACCGTCCACAATCCTGAGAATGGAGGTGAGATCGGATCTGTGGTCACTGGTATGTACGCGCCTACTGTTGATGCCTACGCGGCGAATGTATACCTTGAAAATGCTTTCATCAAAGTTGGAACAATGCTCGAGGTTGAGATTCGCGGCAAGCGTAAAGCGGCGGAGATTGTAAAACGACCACTTTACACTCCGAGTTATCGATAAGTGCTTGACTGATTTCTATCTTCCCTTTTTATTGAAAGGGGAATCAAATACCCGCGAACAGGCCTGGAGTTCCATATCCACCCGGTTCGCACCAAATAGTAAGGAGTAACTACGTATGAATTTTGACACAAATGCACGGTACCTTGAGTCACACGAGTGGGCGAGAAAAGACGACGACTTGATCGTCTGTGGTGTTTCAGACTACGCACAGGACAGTCTTGGAGACATTGTATTTGTCGAGCTACCGGAGGTCGGTTCGAGCTTTAAAAAAGGCGACGCTTTCGGTGTGGTTGAGAGTGTAAAGGCAGCGAGTGACGTGTACATGCCAGTAGGTGGTGAAGTAGTCGAAACAAATAGTGACCTTGAAGATAGTCCAGAGACGGTAAACTCCGATCCCTTCGGAGCGGGATGGTTGATCAAGGTTAAGCCGAGCAGCCCCGAGGAACTTGAAGCGTTACTATCGGCGGACGACTACAAGAAATTTACCGAAGGATTGGAATCTTAGTTTGCGGATGTAAGACAAGGCCCGAACAAGGATAGGATGAGAGCATGGCATACATATCAAATAGCGAGAAAGATCAGTCGGAGATGCTAAAGGCCATCGGTGTCGGCTCAATGGAAGAGTTGTTTGAGGACATTCCGAAATCACTTAGGTTCCCTGAGATTAATCTGCCTGCTCCCTACTCAGAGTTAGATTGCATGGCTGAGCTAGAGAGCCTGGCGGCCGAGAATCTGAGTTCAGGTGCCTCGTTGTCATTCATTGGAGCCGGTGCCTGGAATCATTTCATTCCAAGTATCGTCCCTTTCCTATCCGGCCGGGGTGAGTTCGCCACGGCCTATACACCTTACCAGGCCGAGGCGAGTCAAGGAACCTTGCAGGCGGTATTTGAGTATCAAAGCATGATCTCGGAACTCATTGGTATGGAGGTGGTAAACGCCTCGCACTACGATGGGTCAACCTCGCTTGCTGAAGCCGCCATGATGAGCGTTAATGTCGCACGAGGGAAACGGAAGAAAGTACTGGTCTCCGGAGGGGTGCATCCAGAGTACCGACGTGTTATGCAGACCTATCTCCAGGCTATGGAGGTTGAGTTACTAAGTCTGGGTGGATCGTCCACACCAACCACAGCGGCCTTTATGGAGGCTGGAGGTGACCCTACATCGCAGTATGCAGGAAACCCGCGTGCTGAACTTGAAGCCTTGACAAAGGCCGCAGATGAACAGACCGCATGTGTAGTCGTTTCGAGCCCGGACTTCTTCGGGCGAGTCATTGACCTTGAGGGTCTTGCAGCCGAGCTCAAGAGCAAAGGTGTTCTGTTGGTTGTTAACACTGAACCCATATCGCTTGCTCTGTTTCGAGATCCAGGCAGTTACGGTGCGGATATTGTTACCGGAGAGGGACAACCACTGGGTATAGATCTCTCGTACGGAGGGCCGTATCTTGGGATCTTCGGCACCCGCAAGGAACTGGTTCGTAAGATGCCGGGGCGTCTTGCAGGAGCCACTGTCGATACCGAAGGTAGTCGAGGTTTCGTCCTTACCCTCAATACCCGGGAACAGCACATCCGACGAGATAAGGCAACCAGCAACATCTGCACGAATCAGGGTCTCATGGCCCTTCGAGCGGCAATCTACCTTACAGCAATGGGGCCGGAGGGTCTCAAAAGGGTGGCTGAGCTCTGTTTTCATCGCTCACACTACGCTGCTGAGCGAATTAATGAGCTTCCCGGCTACTCGGTGCCGGACTTAAGTGCACCCATAGGCGAGAACCAGTCACACTCCGTTTTTTTCAAAGAGTTTGTGGTGCGTACTCCGAGACCGGCCAAAGAGCTCATCAATGAGCTTGCTGAGGAAGGAATTGTTCCAGGGCTTGATCTGGGACGATATTTTCCTGCTCGGAAAAACGAACTCCTGATCGCGGTTACGGAAATGAACAGCCGGCTCGAGATCGATGCGCTTGTTGAGGCACTGGAGGAACAGTCATGAAAAAGGAACGACCAAAACTGTTATTCGAAATCTCCCGGCCTGGACGTCGTGCAGTTCGTCTTCCCGAGAACGAAGTACCGGAAACCGAGATACCGGCCGGGCTACGTCGTGAAAAACTCACTCTTCCAGAGTTAAGTGAGCTGGAGGTTGTGCGATATTTCACAAGGCTTTCACAACTTAACTTCTCCATAGATACCAATTTCTACCCGCTGGGATCCTGTACCATGAAGTATAATCCCAAGCTCAACGAGGCCACATCTGCGCTCGAAGGCTTTGCCGGACATCATCCCCTTACTCCGATGAAGTTCTCGCAGGGTAGCCTTGAACTCCTGTATCGGCTCCAGGCACAGCTCAGCGACATTTCAGGATTCGCACAGACCAGTCTTCAACCAGCTGCCGGAGCTCAGGGTGAGCTCACGGGTGTTCTGATGATTCGTGCCTATCATACTCTGCGAGGCGACACGAAGCGCAGAAAAATGCTAATCCCAGACAGTGCACATGGGACAAACCCTGCGACAGTGACGATGGCTGGCTATGAAGCTGTCGAGATTCCTTCTGACGCCGAGGGGAACGTAGACCTTAAAGCGCTTCAAGCGGCGTGTGACGACACCGTTGCTGGACTCATGATTACGAATCCCAACACCCTTGGACTATTCGAACGAGGTATTGAGCACGTCACCAAGGCGGTTCACGACTGTGGCGGGCTGGTTTATGGCGACGGAGCAAACATGAACGCGATTCTTGGAATCCTGCGGCCCGGGGATGTTGGAATTGATGTGATGCACTTTAATCTGCATAAAACCTTCTCAACGCCACACGGTGGTGGCGGGCCGGGCGCTGGGCCTGTTGCGGCCAACGAAACGCTTGTAGAGTTTCTGCCTGGCCCGATTGTGGAGGAAAGTGACGATGGATTTCGGTTCCGCATGCCCAAGCATACCATTGGACGGGTAAAGGCCTTTCACGGGAACTTTGGAATGCTCGTGCGAGCCTTTACATACATTCTCAGTAACGGTGCTTCTGGATTACGCGAGATTTCCGAGATGGCGGTTCTCAATGCGAACTACCTCAAACACAAGGTCGGTGAAGTCTTCCCTGCCAAGTTCAAACGCACCTGTATGCATGAGTTTGTCACTGTTGGAAAGTTGAGTGATCGAGTACACACCATGGATGTCGCTAAACGGCTACTGGATTACGGCATGCATGCGCCTACGGTGTATTTCCCCCTCATTGTGAAAGAGGCGCTCATGATCGAACCAACCGAAAGTGAAAGTGTAGAGACCCTCGATGCGTTCGCCGAGGTACTGCTGAAAATTGCAAAGGAAGCAGAGGATAATCCTGAGCTTCTTGAGCAGGCTCCACACGAAATGCCACTTAGGCGTTTAGATGAAGTCTACGCCGCCAAGAACTTGGTGTTGCGAGCCCAGGATCTTGTCGAAGAGTAAGACTACGCGCTATATTGTCAGAGTACCGCCCGCGCCACTTGGAGTTAGATGCAGGTGCCGCGGGCTTTTTTGTGCAATAGGCCAACCATGAATGGCAAACAAATACACGAAAACAGACAACGGCTACCAACAATCGGAGCAGTTCCGATTTCCGTTCAGATTTTCAGTTCTCAAGGAGAGAATTAATGTCAACCATACCTTCCAACACCGATACGCTCATCGGGCAAAGCCTGAAGCAGGGTGTAGACTATGACGTGAAAGACCTGGCATTGGCCGACTGGGGCCGCAAGGAACTTGATGTTGCTGCGCATGAGATGCCGGGCCTTATGTCGGTACGTGCGAAGTACGGCCCCGCTAAGCCCTTGGCGGGCGTCCGTATTACCGGAAGCCTTCATATGACGATACAGACCGCGGTACTGATTGAGACACTTGTAGAACTTGGCGCAAATGTTCGTTGGGCCAGCTGCAATATCTTTTCTACTCAAGATCACGCTGCTGCGGCAGTAGTTGTAGGCCCCCCGGCCAATGGCGGCAGTCCCGAGGACCCCCGTGGTGTTCCTGTGTTTGCCTGGAAAGGCGAAACATTGGAGGAATACTGGGAGTGCACCCTCAAGGCTCTCAGCTTTCCCAGTGACAACGGCGAACTTGGTCCACAACTCATTGTTGACGACGGTGGAGATGCCACCCTGCTTATTCACAAGGGTTATGAACTTGAGAACGGTTCTGACTGGGCTCGGGGCGAAGCTGAGACACGCGAAGAAGCAATAATCAAAGCTCTCTTGCTGCGGGTTCACGCCGAGAAACCCAAGAAATGGCATGATGTAGCCAAAGAATGGCGTGGGGTGAGTGAGGAAACCACCACAGGCGTACATCGACTTTATAAAATGGCCAAGGAAGGCAGTCTTCTCGTTCCGGCAATCAATGTGAACGACTCGGTCACAAAGAGCAAGTTCGATAACCTTTACGGCTGCCGTGAAAGCTTGGTAGACGGTATCAAGCGTGCCACCGACGTCATGATTGCGGGAAAGCTTGCGGTCATTTGTGGGTATGGCGATGTTGGAAAGGGAAGCGCTCAAAGTCTCTTAGGGCTTGGTGCTCGCGTGATGGTGACCGAGGTTGATCCAATCTGCGCACTGCAGGCATCTATGGAAGGTTATACCATTGCTACACTTGAGGACAGTCTCGGTCAGGCGGACATCTACGTCACAGCGACCGGCAACAGAGACGTGATCACTCTCGAGCACATGGAAGCAATGAAAGACCAGGCGATTGTTTGTAACATTGGTCACTTTGACAATGAAATCCAGGTTGACCGACTTAATGCCCGTGAAGATATACAGCGAATTGAGATTAAGCCCCAGGTTGACAAGTACATCTTCCCAGATGGGCATTGCATCTACCTTCTTGCCGAAGGGCGGCTGGTGAATCTTGGTTGTGCCACAGGACACCCAAGTTTTGTCATGAGTAACAGCTTTAGCAACCAGGCTCTGGCACAGATAGATCTTTGGGAAAAACGCAACGAGTACAAGATCGATGTCTACACACTGCCCAAGTATCTTGATGAAGAGGTTGCCCGGCTTCATCTGGAACGAGTCGGTGCAAAACTGACCGAGCTGACCCCAGAACAGGCATCATACATCGATGTGCCGGTTGAAGGGCCATATAAATCAGAGACCTACCGATACTAGGTCATGATCCAAAGAGTGCAACAGGAGTAGTTGAGTGGAAAACCGAAGTTATCTTTTTACCTCCGAGTCTGTAAGCGAAGGACACCCGGATAAGCTCTGTGATCAGATCTCAGATGCAGTTTTAGACGCATGTCTTGAAGACGACCCCGATTCACGCGTTGCTTGTGAATGCTTCACTACCACCGGACTGGTGGTAGTTGGGGGAGAAATCACAACCAATACGTATGTTGATGTACAGGATATAGCTCGGGGCGTAGCAAAGCGTATTGGTTACACCGATCCGTCTTATGGTCTTGATTACGAGAGCATGAGTGTTCTCTCGGCAATCCATTCTCAGAGCCCGGACATTAGTCAGGGCGTTAGTGGTACTGGCTTGTATGAAGGCGAACAAGGTGCTGGTGATCAAGGAATGATGTTTGGTTTCGCGTGTAACGAAACGCCGGAACTCATGCCCGCGCCGATTATGTATTCGCACCAGATCTTGCTCAAGGCTGCCGATCTGCGGAAAAAGGGGAAGCTAACCTGGTTGCGGCCGGACAGCAAAAGTCAGGTCACGATTGAGTATGATGGGTTCATACCTAAACGAATTGATGCGGTTGTCCTGAGTCATCAACATGACGACGCTATTGGCTATGACGAACTCAAGGCTTCTCTTATTGAGAAGGTGCTCAAGCCGGTGCTTGAGCCCACCGGACTCTTGGATAACGATACTAAGTTCTATGTGAACCCTACTGGCCGATTTGTCATTGGCGGACCGCATGGTGACTCCGGTCTAACAGGACGCAAGATTATTGTCGATACCTACGGTGGCGCTGGGCGGCATGGGGGCGGAGCCTTTTCTGGTAAGGATCCAAGTAAAGTCGACCGCTCTGCGGCATATATGGCGCGTTATGTTGCCAAGAACATTGTTGCTGCAGCGCTCGCGGACCGTTGTGAGGTGCAGTTGTCCTACGCTATAGGTGTTCCGTTTCCAATCTCAGTCATGGTTGATACTTTCGGAACTGCCAAGGTTCCCGAGACAGCGATAGAAGCTGCAGTCCAAAAGGTTTTTGATCTCACCCCTCGTGGCATCAACCAGACCCTTGAGTTGAAGCGCCCAATCTATGAGGAAACGGCAGCGTATGGGCATTTCGGCCGGCCTCAGTTCGCATGGGAGCATACGGACCGTGCGGCGGATCTTCAAAGAGAGATTTCCTGATTAGAATCTTGCTTTAAGGTAGTGAGACGACCAATAAAGGGGCCAGCCGGTAGCGGTTAGGCCCCTTTGTTGTGTTGTGTGCTCAGTAGCGATGCTTGTGCTCAGTAGTGATGATCAAGGCCGATAAAAATCTCCCGCTTGCTCGAACCGGAAATTGACATGTCTTCCAAAACACGGCGTACATCAAATCCAAGTGAGCCACGAAGATACAGCGCACGTGCGAAAAGAGGAAAACCAAAGATCTCGATACCTGAGCCGATCTTCCAGTCCTCATCTTCATTAAAGGAACGGTTTCCGTTACCAACAACTGCTGCATCTACAAAGATAGAAAACTGCCCCTCGGCCACCGGCCTTAAACGAAAAACACTTAACGTAACATCCGCATTTGCGAAGGCCCCGTAGTTGCCCTCAAGCTGATCTCGGCTGCGTCGACGGCGTAGTATTCCACGCACCTTCTCGGCAACGATGTCTTTATCGTCGAAACTTGCAAAGGCTCCGGTACGACCAGACACCGCGAAAGGAAAGTTCTGGGCAAATCCACGAACCTCGGCCGCGACATTTCGGTTCCAGTCGAGCTGCTGAGCATTAAAGGTGTTGGAGTTGGACAGTGAAAAGCGCCCACCTTGACGGAAGTTGCCCACCCAGTTGATGCGACCGGCATTCAACGCGTGAGAAAAAGTCAACAGAGTTCCGCGGCGGTCGGAACTAATTTCCTCTAGAAGCTTGTACCTTTGTCCAACCGCGACACCTGGACTATAGCTGAGTTGTCCGAATGGTCGTATACGCATAGGTAAATCAAAACTGGTACCATACCCAAGCTCGGTTCCGAGATAGTAGCCGTCTTCATCTGCATCCTCAGTTGTGTAGAAATACTCTTGCTCAAGACTTAAGGTCCAGATGCGGTCGAAGGCGCCAGGCAGGTCGAGCGCGATTTTCGTTTCGGCGCCGTACTCCTCGTAATCACCGGTGAAGGCCATGGACGACTTAAGCTCCCAGCTCCAGTCGTATCCCTGCCAGGTGAAGGGGAGCAGGAACTCTACCTCTAGCGTGATTTCGTTGTCCTTTGCGTCTTCATCCTCCCGGGCTTCTCCCAAGTCCCGATTTTCCCAGTCAAGTGTTACCGCGAGTCTTTCAAGTGTACCAAAAAAGTTGTAGTCACGACCGCGCAAGCTGAGAAGAAGGCCATCATTTGAGTCATAGCGGAAATATGGGAGTACGAGTATGTTCCAGCTATCCTGAGTTTGAACAAAAACTGTAAGGGGAACGACTTCGTTCTCCGGCGGCCCCATGATGTACTCGATTGATGCCTCAGCTAACGGCCGTTGATTGAGCAACTCCTGTACACGGTCGGCAATGTACAGGTCAAGTTCACGTTGTGAATCGAACTCCAGTCCAGGATACAGCTGGGCTAGACGATTGATGATACGTTCCTGTGTCCGTCCAGATACGTTAAACTCTACCATCTCAACCCGATAGGTGAGGGCGTCTGTTTGGACTTCCTCCTCATTGGCGTGAAGCAGGTTTGCCGCAAACAGGCCGCAAAGCAGAAACACAGAAAGAATGACCGCATGGCTCAGTGTACGTAGCACTCTCATATCCTTTCTTCGTCGAAATACATGCACACTCAGGAAGCCCAACCGCGCAAATTTAGCATTATACTGTAGTGTTGCCAGCATACTGTCAAGAAGAGTCTGCAGGTAAAAACTCTCGTATACAGTCCTTGAATCTTGACCCCAGAGAACAATCCACGTAGCTTAGACTCATGTTAGCTATTCAGCGGCGACGCAGAATTGTGGAGGAACTCCGCGCAACCGGAAGCGTTACCGTTGCCTCTCTCAGTGATGTCTTTCAGGTTAGTGAAGAAACCATTCGGCGTGATTTGATAAAGCTTGAGTCAGATGGACTGCTCGTCAAGACCTACGGCGGAGCCTATATCAAAGAGGGAATGCACCGCGAAGTTTCCTTTCCAGTGCGAAGCAGCGCACAAGTTGCGGAAAAGGAACGTATTGCGCGTCGCTGTGCCGAGATGGTATCCGACGGTGATACTCTTTTTCTTGATGGTAGTACCACAGCCTTGCACCTAGCCCAACATCTCAATGGTAAGCGTAATCTTGTGGTCATTACCCACGCACTTCAAATTGCCCTGGCTCTTGCTGAGTTTGCCGGGATTGAGGTCATAACGCTTGGTGGGCGAATACGCCGGAGCTCGCTTACCGGTCTTGGACCCCATGCCGAAGCCGCAGTTTCTCAGTACTACGCTGATCTGGTCTTCTTCTCGTGTGAAGGCTTGCACCGAGAGCATGGTATTACCGACTCGAACGAGTCGGAAGCCGAGATGCGACGACGAATGATTGAGCGCTCACGCGAGGCAGTTCTCATTGTGGATGCGACGAAGTTTGATAGAACCTCGTTCTCGCTCATCACCGGGTTCGCAGCTGTGACCAGGGTTGTAACGGACTCGACGGTTTCCGAGGAATGGAACCGCTTCTTTTCTGATTCCGGGACTGAGCTCGTGTGCTCTGATGGAACCTAGTGGTACCTAGTGCTCGTGGCAGCACTTGCCTTCCTTCAATGCTGGCACTATTTTTCGCCTCATGGCTGTACCAGTT
>PXEI01000305.1 GCA_003564775.1 Spirochaetaceae bacterium | reverse complement strand
CGGGTGGAGTGTATGATCACCGGGTTCCAGGGCATCGCGGTCGCCCGGCACACTTATCTTGCTGGTTGCGCCAGAATATCAGTTCAGCCAGAGGTGTCCAACGATCATAAATTACCTGAATCCGCCACCTTTGATGAGCCTTTGCTGGTGGTGTTGAATACCAAAGCTGTAAAACAAACCCTTTCATCAAAACCCACCGGTTGATATGCCTGCTGGCAGACCAAAAGAATGGCAGGCTCGTCTTGACGTGATGGAGGAGCTGGGTTGGCCGGCCTCACGACACGAATGGCCGGTCTTTTTAGCCGCCTTGAAGAAGGAGTGCTGTTTCGTGGAGCTGGCCGACAGGTTGGGTTTTTCCGTACCTACCTTGGTGAGTGATCTGGCGGATGGAGGTTTTTTGACCCAACCCAAGAAGATTTTGGTTGATGGTGTCCCCTTGAAGGAGATCGCCAGGCAGTTAGGGGTTGGTTATCACGCAGTGTATAAGCGGTACCGTAAAGGACAAAACCTTTATGCCACCCGCCGTAACAAACAACCACGGAGAACATAAAAATGCTTGGTGTTGCAGGTCATGAGGCAAGTATTGATTGACGATTGTATTATAATAATTGACAATTTCACTTATGTTTGATTTATTTGTAGGTAGTCTTATTGTTAAAGACATAAGAGGGGATCAGGATGAAGGATGAGGTGGTAAAAAAGCTGCATGATGAGGACACCAATGTGAGAAGGTGGGCGTTAGAGAACGACGAGTCACCTCATAGTGTTCAGGCAGCCCTTAAAGGCCGGTTGAAAGGCCCCGCCGGCGCCAGGATATTGCGAAAGTTAAGAGAACAAGGGTATCTGGATTGATAATTCCCGTAGATTCTATTGATCTGTCGGAGTATTCCATCTCTGAGCTGATCCGTCTCCGGGATCGTGTGACGGAGATGATCCCGACCAGCGATTTGGAGGATATTGACCTACAGAAGGAACTGGTAACCGCCTTTTATAACGGCAAAGAAATCCTGGAGAACGCCAAGTACGACGACGGTGTCCCCTTATCTCAGAAGGCTTCGGCAATAAACAGCATTGTGGCCTCACTTAAAGCCTTAAGTGATGCCCAGAAGGCATTGTTCAATATTGAGCGCCAGCGGCGCCTGGAAAACTGCTTGGCCAAGGCGCTGGAGCAGTTTCCCGAACTGCATGACGAGTTTTTTGAGTACTATGAGCAAGAGTTGGAGCCTTGATGGAGTCTTTTTATGCTCAACATATCAACCGTATCCGCGCTGCTATAAATCCCGACAATAAAATCTCCAGCATTGTGGATGTTATCACCAAACGCACCTGTTTGGCCGGTAAACCCTTCACTTTTGACCGTTTTCGCTACCAAAAAGACATTTTAGAGCACCCGGCGCCCATCAAAATAGTCCAAAAAGCGGCTCAGATCGGGATGACCGAGCTCACCTTGCGAGAGGCGGTGGCGTTTTGTATGCTGACCGGCAACATAAACGTCATCTATACCCTGCCCACCGCCAGCTTTGCCTCTTCTGTTGCTGCCACAAGGTTAAACCCGCTGATTGATGGTTCCCCCGAAGTCGCTGCCATGATCCACAGAGACACTGATAGCGTCTCGGTTAAGCGAATGATTAACGACAGTTTTATGTTTATCCGGGGTGCAAGTGCTACTTCGCAGACCATCTCTATTCCTGCTGAGGTGGTCATCAGTGATGAGTATGATTTCTCTAATGAGAACGTGGTTACCGCTTATACCAGTCGTCTGCAGGCGGCCGTGAATCCACAACAGAGGTTTTTTAGCACCCCTACTGTCTCCACACTAGGGGTTTCGTCATTGATGCAGTCGTCAAAACGATACCTCCCTCTCCATAAGTGTGATCATTGTGGTCACTGGTTTCAGATCAACTACTACAAGCATGTGAAAATACCCGGGTTTAAAGGTCATTTGCTGGATATCGGGTTTTTGTCCAAAGACCTATTGCTTGATTATCCCATCAATGACGCCTATGTCCAGTGTGAGAAGTGCAAACGACCAATGGATTGCAGTAATTGGCAGTTTGTGTTGGAGAACCCGGAAAAAAACTATGATTCTTACTCCTGGCACGTTTCCCCTTTTGTAGTCCCCAACGTCCGGCCTCCGTCAGCGCTGATAAAAGACTCCACGAAGTTTCGCTCAATCGTGGATTTTACCAACAACGTTCTGGGGCTGCCCTCCGAAGACTCCAGCACCGGATTGCAAAAGGAGGAGGTGGAAGGTCTGTTCTACTCTGACGTGCAGTACCCTGAGCACCCTCCTTACCAGGTGTGCGGGTTCGACCTCGGCGGCATCAACCATTTGCTGTGTGGTTATCCGGCGCCTGATGGCATGTTGAGGATCACTCATGCGGAAAAGATACCGCTGGCCAAGTTGAAGCAGCGGGTTAAGGAGGTTCATGCGGAGAAGCGGATCATCAGCTCAGTGGCTGACAGTCAACCATACATTGATGTGATCTTGAGCCTGCAAGAAAGAATTTATACCTTGTATGCTTGTTTGTTCAGCACCGCCAAAGGGCTTGATCTATATACCCTCAAGTCTCAGGAGGGTGATGAGGAGAAAGCGATGTTTGGTGTTCGGCAGGTAACCTGCAAACGTGATGCAATGCTTGATTTTGTGGCAAATTACATAAGATCTGGTAAAGTGTCATTTGCGCCTTCGGTATTTCACCTGCAGGAGGAGATAACTGATCACCTCACCAATCTCAAAAGAGTTAAAATCATAAATCGAGATGATGAGGAGGAGTTTCGTTGGAAGAAATCCTCGAATGGCACCGACCATTGGCACTTTGCACTCCTTTACCTTATATTGGCCTCTCAGATAAGAGGATATGGTGGCGGCACAGCAGTGCAGCTACCTTCTTTAGTGGCCAAGTTTAAAACAACTGTTGACGTATAGTTAAACATTTGATAACAGCATAAGGGTAAGGAGG
>PXEI01000043.1 GCA_003564775.1 Spirochaetaceae bacterium | reverse complement strand
GACAGTTGATGACGGCGGAGGTCACACCGACACATCTTTTCCTCAACAGCGACGCGATACAGGAGTTTGGGCCCTACGTCAAAATTAACCCTCCGGTGCGCCCCGAGGCGGATCGTCTTGCTATGTGGGAAGCGCTGCGGGACGGAACCATATCATTGATCGACAGCGATCACGCTCCCTTCAAAGGCGAGGAGAAGGAAGCTGGCTGGAAAGATATTTGGGGTGTCGGTTCCGGGTTGGCGGGCGTAGAGCTCACCGGCAGATTATTGTGGAACGAAGCACTGAATGGGCGAATAACATTTGAACAGGTTGCAACCTGGACATCCGAAAACCCGGCACGCCTCTACGGACTGCAGCCAAAGAAAGGTCCAATCGCGCCCGGAGTTGATGCGGACTTCGTTCTCTTTGATCCGCAGTCAAGCTTCACATTTACAGAGGATAACCTTGTCAGTCGAAGCCGTGACAGTATACGTCACGTACTGGGCCGCAAGATGTCGGGAAACATTGTTTCCACCTGGGTGCGCGGTCAGGTAGTCTTTGATGGCAAGAACGTGGTTGCTTCCGAAGGCAGCGGGCAGGTTGTCAAACCGTGTTCGGACTCGGAACTCGTGTGAAGCACACCCTTGACCAGTCCACCACCGGCTCGGAGTGCCTGCTTGCGATCCCTAAACCGGCGGAAAGCATACATTCAAGTGTTTTCGCCATAGAAAAGTTACCTATATGTAATATCCACCAAAAAGTATTTCAATTACGTGCTTATGTGTCGTGTATAACACGCGGTCGTATTGACTATTCTTCCTCCGATTTATATGTTGAAGTACAGAAGTCAGCTTTCGGAACGGCTCAGGCCGGAGGAGGAACTATCGAACTCGATAGAAGCATACATCGAAGACCGAATGGGAATCGGCATTGGCGGCGAGCTGATCGAGCCTTGTTGATTCGAGCCCAAGAGTGTAGTGAGGATTTCGCATTATGACTATTATGACAAAAATAACAAAAAGGCTTGTTGCAACGCTGTTAGTGTTGTTTATGTTCGGCGGTGTAAGTCTGTTCGCAGGTGGTGCCAGAGAAGCCGTTCCAGCGGAGAACATTGTGCGTATCGCTTTGTCGGTTGAACCCGGTTCACTTGACATGCATGCCGATACCACAACCGCGTCACTGGATGTAGGTCAGGCAATTTACGAACAGCTCGTTCGCTTTGATGAAGACATGAACATTCAGCCTTGGCTGGCTGAACGGTATGAACAGTTGGATGAGGTGACTTATCGTTTCTATTTGAGACAGGGAATCCAGTTCCACTCCGGCAACCCCTTCAATGCTGAGGCTGTTAAGGCCCATATTGACAGAATGATTGATCCCGATGATCCCGGCTTGGCTAAAGCGTACATGAACTGGATGAAAGAAGCCGTTGTGGTAGATGAATACACGGTAGACGTGATTGCATCCAGCCCCTATGGGCCAGCTATGGCCTTTATGGCCCTTCCGTTTAATGTTATCCACGATGCCAAACAGGCTGAAGTGGAAGGCGATTTGTTTGGCGTGAGGCCAAGTGGCACGGGTCCATTCAAGTTTGTAGATTGGGAACGAGGTTCACATATTACTCTTGCAGCCAATGAAGACTACTGGGGCGGTAAACCGGCGGTTGACGGTGTTCAATTCCGAATTATACCTGAAGCCGGTACCCGTACTATGTCTCTCCAGGCAGGTGAAGTACACATCACCACCCAGTTAGCACCAGAAGGTATCCAGACGCTGCAACGTGACCCGAACTCAATGCTCATTATTGAGGGCGAACCACGGTACATCCGGTGGCAGATAAACTTGAAACACCCCTTTCTTTCCGATATCAATGTGCGCCGTGCTCTGACTCATGCAATTGATTATCCAATGATAATTGGCGCTATACTTGAAGAGTATGGAGCACCTCTGCACGGCTATGGTGTTCCCGGTCAGATTGGTTTTCTTGAACTGCCCTATGAGTACAATCCAGGGGAAGCGGACAGACTGCTGAGTCAATCTGGCTGGTCTAAGAATTCCAGGGGAATTTACCAAAAGAACGGTGAAGAGCTTTTCCTTGAGATTATTACTGGTGACAAAATGGCCAGGGAGCTTGAGCTGTTCGAGGCTATGCAGAGTGAGTTTGGGGAGTTCGGTATTGCTATCGGCATTAAGCTGATTGAAGGGGCTCAGATTTACCCTGAAATCGTACGCTACATGACTGCATGGGTTAATGAGAGGAAGGATCCTGACTATGCTCTTCTGACCATGGACGGAGGGGCTAGAACCGGTGAAATGAACGTTGCTCTTGAGAATGCTTTCAAGACCGACGCCATAAGAAACTCTACTACCTATGCGAACCCTGCTTTTGATGCCGCCATGGAAATTGCGGTGTCCGGTGCTCCTTTAGAAGAGAGGATCGAAGCCTACCATGAAGCACAGCGCTACTTGCATGAGGACCTGCCAGCAATTCACCTCTGGATGCCGTCGTGGGCCGTCGCAACTGCCCAGAATATTACCGGCTTTTCATTGCATCCTGCTGGTGTTTGGTACTACCAAGACCTGAGGTTTATTGATTAAGCTTCACCTGAGAGCTTGATTAGTGGCTGTTATGGCCGTAATATGCGAACTTCGGGTTTTTTTTACACTATTTTGGATGGTCCTTCACGGGGCCATCCGTTTTTTACAACAACTGGTTCAAAATCTAAGTCAAAATCCGAAAAGGTTTTGTTCTTTACCTGAATCCGTATAACGGACCACGGTAGCTGGGGGTTCTGTTAGTGTTTGCTTATACTGTTAGACGGTTGATTCAGACTATCCCTGTTTTGATTGCAATTACCATACTCGCCTTTCTTGCTTTTTATTATAACCCGGCAGACCCAGTGGTGATGATGGCTGGCGAATCAGCCTCGCCTGAAATGGTTCAGCAGATAAGAACTAATCTTGGTCTAGATGAGCCAGCCTACGTGCAGTACTTTATGTTTGTAAATCGGCT
>PXEI01000148.1 GCA_003564775.1 Spirochaetaceae bacterium | reverse complement strand
ATGTACTTGTGCGCTTTGATTGTGGGAACGACCATACCAGCATGACAGCACCACATCCCGTCCGCTCTGTGAAGTTAAGCATGCTCGGGCTCGGTTAGTACTACGGTGGGGACCACGTTGGAATCCCGAGTGTTGTTCTCTTTTTCGCGCCTCCGCTTCCCACCTCCCATTTTTGCATGAACAGTAAATCAGCCGCTCGCTGCCCCCTCCGATTTTTGCTCTTATTATTACAGTCTTTTTACTGTTCTACGGGTTAGATAGACACACAGTCAACACAGCCTTACACCAACTGGTTCTTTTTGTTACCACCCAAATCCACTGTGAATTGGGCTTGTGCAACTCTCTTTTGCAGACCTCATCCCCTATCTGCACCACCTCTCTGTTATGTTATATTCCCACTTTCTGCAAGTAAAGTCCACATGAAACTGAAAATAAACTCACTTTACATGCAGATGGCAGAGATTGTTGTGAAAGTATCAAGTGACAATCGAATGCTACTGGACTCATGAGTGAGATGGAAACAACCTGCTCTAGAGTTCATTTCAAAGAGGCAACAGTAAAATAGAGTTTCTAAGTAGAATCCTTAGGTGGGATACTTAGGTGGGATCCTAAGTGTGGGAAATCCTTTTCCAGAAGCAAAACAGTAAACTGCTAAGCCAATGGATTTGACCATTAGACCCTCTTGCTTCTACAGTTTCTCCAAAATTGCCACATCAAAAAGAAACAAGAAGGCACTACATCATACATCTATATTTTCATGAAGAGCAGATGATTTATCCTAAAGAAGACAGGGTCTACTTTGTAAGCCAAGTAACCTGGTATTCAGAATTTGGGCACATCTTAATGATGGGTCTTTCTGGAAATTAAATACTGGACCAGTATATGGTATTCAATCTTTGAACAAACCAATATTGGCTGCCACTTAGGCATTGCATGTATGTGTTCATGATCATTGGTTGTTGTTTTCTGGTCAGTCCAGGACATTTTCAAGGTAGACTATATTTTTGGCTCTCATGACCATCACCCAAGCTCAAACCATGATCTCCTAGTAGGACAATATTGACAAATCTTTTCCTAGGACAATATTGACAAACAGGGAGTAAATAACACTGATATTTTTTTGTATCATCAAGCAACAATGAATGTAGATAACTTGCCAGAATGCGTAGCAGCTGGTCATGCTTCTGCTGGTCATGCTTCTATCCAGAGTGCAAATTGCTAGTCTCTCAAAAGGTTCACCCTATCATGGCTATATTTGGCAAGATTCATGACAAAACAAAGGCACTACATTGCAAACAACAAGATGTAATTGATATGTTTCCCCTTTTCTCATGACCTTTACGTGATGTACCTATCATTTGAGGGATCTGGTATATCCCTACATCCCAGTACCTAATGGCAAAATACATACACATGTCTACTAGAGAGACAGTTGATCAAATTGAAATCATAGTAGTATCAATGGTTCCTTTCACCATCTAGCATTGCAACAGACCAAGAACAATATAACATTCTAAAGAATTCTAAAGAAAAAGTTGGGAAAAATGATGCTCAAGAGATTAGGAAACTACATGGCAGATGGTGCACAACTTTTTTCATCATAGATAATACCTCCAAATCCAATTTACAGCTTCAGCATGTGGTTTCTTTGGATCTGCGGAGAAACAAGCACATTGATTTGCTGCATAAGCAATATCTGGTTGCGTACCCTTTTCTTGGTAAATCAACTTGCTGATAACACTTCTGTAGTTAAATTGTTGATCAAAGTCAGGAGCTTCATGATGTCTCAATAACAATTTAGATGATTTCATCCAAACATCTTTCATTTTTGCATTTATTGCAAGAAAGTCTTGTAGATTGCCTCCTTGGGTCATGTCAAATTTATTCTCCATCAATTCAATGGTATCATTGAATTTCCTTTGAATTTGGTCCTGCAAGGATTGAATCATCTGTGTATAACACATAGATCATGTTTCCCTTGTAGGAAACACAGTGGTCAGTCTTTGTGCAATGGCAAGGCAATTGCCACGTGTATGTATGCGCTATGACTCCATTTGGGACTACATGTAGATAATAATTGATTGTCCCATGCTACCTCTGTAGTGGGGAAATATGGTAACTGAGTAGCCATGTAATGTGCACACACACTGCTCATACTGAATAGTTATGACAACTGACAGTGATTTAGCAAGGCAGAGAGCAGTAACAAAGATGTCTTTTCCATCTGTGATAGAGAGAAGTTGGAATGAATATTATTTGTTAGGTCATGGAAAGAGTGAACAAAGGGGCAACAAGCCAACAAGCCAACAAGCCAACAAGCCAACAAGCCAACAAGCCAACAAGCCAATAAGCCAATTTCAGGCTTGCCTCAAATAAGAAGATTTTTGTTGAAACCCCTTTCCTGCTTATTTCTATGGGTCATTTTGTTGTGGGAGTTTTCATCACAGCTAAAAAGAGTCATACTCCCAGGTGCATTGGCCTGGTTCTTTTTAATAATGAGCCCTGTTTCCTGTTTTTGTTCATCTATTGCAATTATTTTGTGTATTTCCTAGCAGTGTAAGAGCAAAACTTTGAATAAACCTAGAGTATACCTTGAATGAAATTTCCTGTAAAATAAAGGGAAGAGAATGCAGTGATGTGACAGGTACAGATTGTCAAGTTAAGTGAGATATGAGTAACATGTACAAGGTACTAGGGTCACTGTAGTTGTTTCTGCATGGAGTGCTGCATGTGATTGCGAAGTTTGTTCTTGTGTTCAATGGCAGACAGGGTGTGACATGTGAATTGTTGTTGATTGGTTTGGTTGGTTGCTCAATCAACCAGTACTGTTTTGGTTGGAAGTTTGGATTGTGAATAGTGTTGTGTATGTACTTGTGCGCTTTGATTGTGGGAACGACCATACCAGCATGACAGCACCACATCCCGTCCGCTCTGTGAAGTTAAGCATGCTCGGGCTCGGTTAGTACTACGGTGGGGGACCACGTTGGAATCCCGAGTGTTGTTCTCTTT
>PXEI01000323.1 GCA_003564775.1 Spirochaetaceae bacterium | reverse complement strand
TCTCAACAATTACAACTTCATCCCGCGGAACACCGTGGACCGTCTCCAGATAGTGTTGGTCATACCGGTCTCGCATGTTGTGCAGACCCCAGTACTCTCCGTTGAGATAAACCACGCTGGGCCGATAATGCTGAGTATCAAACGGCAGGTGTTCCACTAACGACTGCAAGGTCGGATCGCTCAGCATTCCCGCAATCCAGTCATTGCCGCCGTTCCTCAGAATCAAGCGATTGTAGTCATCCAGGTCTCTGGAGTCAAAAAATTGATGGCGCATACGCCCGGGTCCGTAATCCGAGCGCGAGTAGAGCCGCAGCGACTTCTGCGGAAATATTCGCGTGTAGTTTCCATGAATTCGTGCGCCAAGACTCTGCGAAATGACACGAACACGATCTCGCTCAAAAAACTCAGCATGCACTACCCGCTCCCACTCTCGTCCACGGCGAAGATAGTTCACCACAGGCAGTCCGCTTGCTGGGTCAGTCTCGTTGCTGGGGACGTAGATCCCACGGTCTGGACTAAAGAAGTTGTCGCGCTCGGTTTGCAGGCTCCACACCGGTAGTTCATGGTGTTGCATCTCATGATTCGGCAGAAAGTAGGTCGCCGTGCGCACCGCAGACCGCGAGTGTTCTCCAATAGCAACAGCCCTTATTGTCGCGGCCTTGGGCACCTCGGACACGGGCGGTGTCCACGCAATGGACGACTCCTCGGTGCTGGTCGGAATCAGCGCTATGTCGTCTTCCCTGAGAACCAACTCTTCAAGGTTAACTGGACGCTCATAGGCGAAGGTGCGCCGCCGGGTCTCGCGCGGCAGTTCCTCCCACTCGCCCTCACGCAACACAAAGGCCGGGTCGGGTTCCGAGCCGTCGGTCGTGAAGTAGATCCGGGCATCCGCAAGACTGCTGTACAGCGCCAGATCAAAGGGGCGGTCATAGAAGCCAGCTGGGCGACCAAAAGCTATGGGGCCCTCCCCCTGCGCCACTTGCGCCGCCTGCTCTGTGACTGAACCGCCATCCTCTTCAGGCCGTTCGAAAATCGGCTCAACTCTAATATTGTTGAGAGCCAAGGCACTCCGGAGCGAGCCATCTGTTAGCCGGTCGTTCGAGTACTGCCACCGCAGGTATCCCCGGTCTCCCGGCTTAAGCGGAGCAAACCTATCCAGCCCATCGGCAGCCATTCCACCGAGTTGGGAGAAGTGAAAAGCAAGCTCCACGGTTGCGCGGTTCTCCTGTACGCTGCCGTCAAGGACAGCGCCATGCTCGTCCGCACTTTTTTCCCCATACGCGGGATTCGAGGTAACGACGATATCGTCAATTGCACTAAAGCCCTCGGTCTGGGTGTGGTACTTAAGACGAATTCTGTTGTCCCGCTCACCGACAAGCCAGGTCTCCACATCATAGGAAACACGAAGACCATAGATGGTGCGGTCGGTCGAGTTTCGATACTCCAGAAATAGCCGGGCATTTCTGAGGTCGGTGCTACCTCGCTCCCGAATGCCAAATGAGAACTCCTCCTCGTTTGCGGTAAACGCCCCAAAGCCTTCAAACTCATCTCCACGTTCAAGACTACTGACGCCGGTAAATGGATAGAACTCGCCTCCTACCAACGAACCCACACCATCCTCGCCGTCGACAAACAGCAGCTCCGGGAGGGTAGCGAATGTACCTCGGTACTCGTTGAAGTCAATGAATACTACGCCTTCCGGCTGTGGATCAGTGGCTGAGCCACCCGGCGTGCAACTCCACAAAACTGGGATAGCAAGAGCCACAAGCAGTTTGGCTACACACCTCGTCATTCCGGCAACTCCGCTGGGCGACGCACGGAAATGCCACTCCAGTAGGGTTCCAGCACACGGTAGCCCTCGGCATCTCCCACTGGATTCTCCCGAATATCCAGCTCGGCAAAAACACCATCTTCCGGCAGATCCTGGAGCGCGCCTTGCTCCATGAGCTCGGCCAGCACCCTCAGGTCTCTCATTCCGGTGTCCCGCAGGTTGAGCCGTTCCAGGTCTCCGAACTCACGAAAAATCTCTGCTTGTTCACCAACCGTGACACCACGCAGAATGAGCACCCTCAAGCGAGATAGCGAAGCAAGGGGCAGTATCGACTCAACTCGGTGGTTCGAGTGAAGGTTGAGATACTCCAGCTGCTGCAGAGCAGAAAGCGCCTCAATATCTCGGAGGTCATTTTCGCGGAGGTTGAGCGACTCGAGTCGTGACAAGGGTCGCAGAGCCTCTACCGCGTCCTCGCTCAAGCGGTTGCCCCTCAGGTCCAGCACCCGCAGGTACTCAAGACCGGACAAGGGCGATATATCCTCAATATGATTGTCCCTCAGATCAAGTACTTCCAACGCGGGGAAATGAGCCAGCACCGAGACATCCCACAGCCGAACGGCATCCCCGGGAGTCTCCGGATGGGCGGACTCACGGTTGTTCGCAAGCCGGAGTTCCGCGAGCTCCGAGAGTCCCGCCAGCGCGCCCAGGTTTACCGAGTCCGGATCGGCAATGTAGTTGTTGCTCAGATCAAGCGCAGCTAAACTGCTCAGTCTCGCAAGAGGTGAAAGGTCCGCTACCCGGTTGTCGGAAAGGTCAAGCACGCGCAGATTGCGAAGTGCGTCAATGCCCTCAAGCGTCTCAATGCCGCGCCCCGATGCAGTGAGTTCGGTGAGAGTTTCAAGATCGTTGAGCGCAATGTGGCTTCCGGGCGTTCCCAGCTGCTCGCGCACCGCTGAGTACAGCCCCTCATCAGCAAAGGGTGATTCCCGCACCAGTGCCGTGAGAATAGCGTACGCGGCGAGTAGGATCACAAAACCAAGAAGGCTCCCCACAAGAAGCCGACGCAGCCGATTCATGGTGCCACCTCTCGTGGGGTAACCATGTTGGGTCTAATGATCTCTATTCCCTGCCAGTACTTGCTGTTGGCCGCCAGTTTGAGAGTGTGGTCCCGGATTATGCCATGCAACCAGGCTGGCTCGCCTGCCCGAGTCTTCACCTCAAAAATTGGCCGTTTAGGTC
>PXEI01000027.1 GCA_003564775.1 Spirochaetaceae bacterium | reverse complement strand
CGGCAATTCCTTAGTATGTTACCGAGTGTTAGTCCACATCATAATCTTTGTTCGCAAAAGAAAACCAACAGTAAGGTTAAAGAGGGAGAAATATGGCGAAACAACTTAAGTTTGACGAAGAAGCGCGGCGCGCGCTGCTACGAGGTGTTGAGAAACTCTCGAACGCAGTCAAGGTTACTCTTGGCCCGAAGGGACGGAACGTCCTTCTCGACAAGAAGTTTGGTGCACCGACCGTGACCAAAGACGGCGTGTCGGTTGCGAAAGAGATCGAACTCGAGGATCCCTATGAAAACATGGGGGCTCAGCTCCTCAAAGAGGTCGCAACCAAGACCAATGATGTAGCTGGTGACGGAACAACTACTGCTACAGTCCTTGCATACAGCATGGTAAAAGAAGGTCTTAAGAGCGTTGCAGCCGGAATCAACCCTATGTACCTCAAGCATGGTATGGACAAGGCGGTTGCGATTTCGGTAGAAGAGATTTCCAAGATGGCTAAGACCATCAAGGACAAGGAAGAGATTGCCCAGGTCGCTTCTATTTCGGCCAACAACGACATGGAGATTGGTAACGAGATTGCATCGGCCATGGAGAAAGTCGGCAAGGACGGTGTTATTACCGTTGAAGAGTCCAAGACCATTGAGACCACTACCGACTTCGTCGAGGGTATGCAGTTTGATCGCGGATACGTGTCACCATACTTCGCAACCAATCGCGACAACATGACGACACTGCTTGAAAATCCATACATCCTGATTCATGACAAAAAGATCTCCAGCATGAAGGATCTCCTCCCCATTCTGGAAAAGGTTGCGCAGGCATCCAAGCCGATCCTGATTATTGCAGAGGATATTGAAGGCGAGGCCCTTGCAACGCTGGTTGTGAACGCACTCCGCGGAACACTCAACGCCTGTGCCGTTAAGGCTCCAGGTTTTGGCGATCGTCGCAAGGCAATGCTGGAGGATATCGCAATCCTTACCGGTGGACAGGTTATCTCGGAAGAGCTTGGGCTTAAGCTCGAGACGACCGACATCAGCCAGCTCGGTACTGCACAGTCAGTGAAGGTGAACAAAGAAAACACCACCATCATCAACGGTGCTGGCAAACAACAGGACATCAAGGAGCGCATTGGGCAGATCAAGGCCCAGATCGAGGACACCACATCCGACTACGACGCCGAGAAGCTGCAGGAGCGACTTGCAAAACTTGCCGGTGGTGTTGCGGTCATTAACGTGGGCGCTGCTACCGAGGTTGAGCTGAAAGAGAAGAAGCACCGAGTTGAGGATGCACTCTCCGCTACCCGCGCCGCTATTGAAGAAGGCATCATCCCGGGTGGTGGTGTGACCTTGGTGCAGATCATTGAAGCCCTTGAAAAGGCCGATCTTTCTACAATGAGCCAGGACGAAGCGGTTGGGTTCAAGATTGTTACCCGTGCTCTTGAGGAGCCAATCCGCCAGATCGCGACTAACGCCGGTTTGGACGGCTCGATCATTGCTGAGCGTGCAAAGAACGAGAAGAAAGGCGTTGGATTCGATGCTGCCAAGATGGAGTGGGTTAACATGGTTAAGGCTGGGATCATCGATCCGGCCAAGGTTGCCCGATCTGCGCTACAAAACGCAGTATCAATCTCCGGACTCCTGCTTACTACCGAGTGCATTATCACCGATCTCCCAGAGAAGGACGACGGTGGCGCCGCTGCCGGTGGTGGCATGGGCGGAATGGGCGGTATGGGAGGCATGGGCGGCATGATGTAAGCCGTCCTGCGTTGGTTCCATAGACAATTTGGCATACAAGTTTCAGGGGAAGCCGCCGGCTTCCCCTGTTTCGTTTCTCGGGGGGACGATGCGTAGAGAAGAGTTTGTGTTTACAATTGGGTATCAGGGTGATGCGGCGATTGTCGACCGTACGGCAATGAAAAAATACGCCAAGCTTGGCACCATGGAGTTGCTGGAACTTGGGCTTTACAGGGCGGCGTTCTGCTCCGCATTGTATGCGGCGAACGATCATGAGATGAGCGAGTTCCTTCGCGCCTTTCATGAGAAGACCGGTATCAAGTCCGACACGGCGGACGACCTCAAGCGACTGTTCGGTGTCTATCCAACCGAAGGTGTAAACAAGGCACTTCTGATATAAAGAGAGGTTTCCGTAGAGGGTCGGCCGAGAATTCTCTTAGGTTGCCCAGCCGATAGCCATTGTGCTACCGTGGCGCAAATCCGAACAAGCGAGGATGTAGACTATGATCGATTCATTATTTGAGAATATGGCCATGCTTCAGGCCGGTGGGGCTGCGTCTATGACGCCGACCCTCATTACATTCGGCCTTGTTTTCCTGATCTTTTACTTTCTTATTATTCGACCGCAGAACAAGAAACAGAAAGAAACCAAGGCAATGCTCGAGTCCCTCAGCAAAGGGGATCGGGTGGTGACCATCGGAGGAATCCGGGGCATTGTTCATGCCGTTAAAGACGACGTGATTATTGTGCGAGTCGACGGAGAGACCAAGTTGGAATTCAACAAGAGTGCGGTCTCAACGGTCCTCGACAAAAAGAAGAACGTTGGTGGCGGAAAGAACAAAGAAAAAGCAGAGGTCGCATCGCCGGCCGAGACGGAGTCGGACTCTGAAGCAGCCGACGAGAACAAATAAAACTAATTCAACACAGGGTTGGAGGCATCCGGCGCCGGAGTCTAAAGCATGAGTAAGAGATTTCGTTTTCTGTTCACACTAACGCTGATCATCATCGGCGGAATTTTTTTGTATCCTACAGTCAGTTGGTACTTTTTCATCTCGGAATCCGACAAGGAACTCGCAGCAGCATCGCGGCAGCAGATCCGCGAGTATGCACAAGGTGAGGCTCGTGAGGTTCTCTTAGAACTACGGGAACTGGTCGCCCAGAACGGAACCATGCCGCTGCCCGAGGAGTATGACTACCTTTTGCCCTACGCTCGAGAGAACGTGCGGCTATCGGGTGGTGATATGCCCAGCGAATGGAGCGTGATTGACTTTCTTGCCGCATTT
>PXEI01000173.1 GCA_003564775.1 Spirochaetaceae bacterium | reverse complement strand
GGCCGGGTCTATACCTTCTACCTGAGAGACGGCATAGAGTTTCATGACGGCACGCCTCTCAACGCCGAGTCAGTGAAGTTCAACTTTGACCGTATGTTGGATGAGGAACATCCATATCACGGCACCGGCCCTTTCCCGCTCGCATTTTTCTTTGGGGACATCCGCGAGACCGAGGTGGTGGACGACCTGACCGTACGCATGCACCTGGATGAACCATTTGCCCCACTGCTGTCCAACCTGGCATATCCTACCGGACTCATTGTTTCACCATCTGCCGTTGAGGAGCATGAGGGGAATTTCGGCCGCAATCCGGTCGGAACCGGGCCCTACCGTTTTGCCGAGTGGCGCAGCAACACCCAGGTCACCCTGGATCGCAACGAGAGCTACTGGGACGGTGAGCCAGGCTTAACCCGTATAGCCTTTCGCCCCATAACCGACGGCAATACGCGGGTAACCGAGATGCTTTCCGGCGGACTGGATCTTATGGTAGAGGTGCCACCAGACAGCCTGCAGGTGTTTGCTGGCAACGACGACTTTGAGGTTTACGAGCAGGCTGGGCCACATTTGTGGTTCCTTATTCTTAACCTGAAAGAGGGACCCTTCCCCGACATCCGAATGCGCCAGGCCGTGAACTACGCCATTGACAAAGAGACTCTGGTAAACGATGTGCTCCAAGGAACCGCCACGGTTGCCACCGGCCCCATTCCGGCCGCATTCGACTGGGCCTACAATGAGGACCTGGATCCTTATCCCTACGATCCAGACCGCGCTCGTGAACTTATTGCAGAAGCTGGACATGAAGGTGCTAGCTTAACCTTCTACGTTACCGAGGGTGGTTCAGGCATGTTGGACCCGGTTCCCATGGGTACCGCAATTCAAGCTAACCTTGCCGATGTAGGGCTCGATGTAGCTATTGAGACCTATGAGTGGAACACCTTCCTTGGCCGTGTGAATCCAGGCCTTGAAGGCCAAGCAGACATGGCACAGATGGCATGGATGACCAACGATCCAGACACCTTGCCGTTCCTGGCACTGCGCACCGAGGCATGGCCGGAACAAGGCGGGTTCAACTCCGGTTACTACTCAAACCCCGAGGTAGATGACCTGCTTGAGCAGGCACGCGTGTCCACAAGCCAGGATGAACGCGCCGCGTTGTATCGCGAGATGCAGGAGATTGTGTTTGAGGATGCTCCCTGGGCCTTTATTGCAAACTGGAAACAGAACGCAGTCGCTCGCTCAGGTGTAGATGGTTTCCGTCTGCAACCTTCATTCCTCTTGTTGCTCAAGGACGTATCATTCTAAAATCTTTTCCCGGACCAAGACCGGTATGATTCACCGACCCGGGGACAGGCTCCCCGGGTCTTTTTCTGCACCAAGGAGGAGTAGTGAGCACCTATACTGCCAGACGCCTGATGTTCATGATCCCTGTTTTGCTTGGGATATCGGTGATTGTCTTCCTCATAATGGAAATGATCCCCGGTGATCCGGCACAGGCAATACTCGGCTCGTACGCCACGCCCGAGAATCTGGAACGCCTGCGACGCAACCTGGGTCTTGACCGGCCTTTCGTTGAACGCTATTTCATCTGGCTTGGCAACCTCCTTCGTGGGGACCTTGGACAGTCCTTTCGGCTCAACCGGCCGGTGCTTGATGAGGTACTGGATCGCCTGGGGCCCACGGTTCTGCTTGCTGGCTCCTCCCTCATGTTGGCATCTATTCTTGGGCTGGCTGCGGGTGTAGTTACCGCAGTCAAGCAGTTCGGCTGGCAAGATATTCTCTTTACCGTTCTCGTGCTTATTGGTATTTCAACTCCATCGTTCTGGCTTGGCCTCATGCTGGTTCTGCTTTTTTCCCTTCAACTGGGTTGGTTCCCCGTCAGCGGTATGACCTCGGTTTTCGGCGGCGGCGACTTCCTGGATATTCTGCATCACCTCATACTGCCTTCGGTCACCTTAGCAGTAGTTGCCACCGGCGTAATTGCACGGCTGACCCGCAGTACCATGCTGGAGGTGTTGCGACGCGACTACGTTCGCTCGGCGCGCGCAAAAGGGCTGACCGAGCGTGAGGTGATATTCAAACACGCCTTTCGCAACGCACTTGTTGGAGTCATTCCGGTCTTGGGCATTCAAGCCGGATTTGTCATTGGCGGTGCGGTCTATATTGAGACGGTTTTCCAGTGGCCGGGCATAGGCCGCATGCTGGTTGGCGCAATTCTCACTCGCGACATCCTGCTGGTGCAGGGCGGAGTGGTAGTAGTGGCGGCGTTGTACGTGGTCATTAACCTGATCACCGACGTGCTCCAGCATCTGCTTGACCCAAGGATCAAGGCATGACGCAGTCATTTTTCGGACGCTTTGCAAACAACAGACTGGCGACAATTGGCCTGGTCATTCTGCTGCTAGTTATGGTGATCGCGGCAGCGGCACCGGTACTACCCCTTCCTGACCCTATCCGCACGAACCCATCAATGCGTTTATTGCCTCCCGGCACCGAGGGGCATATCCTGGGTACGGACGGCCTTGGCCGCGACATGCTCTCTCGTATGATCTGGGGCACCCGGGTGAGTCTTGCTGTGGGGTTCTCAGCAACCATGATTGCTGCACTCATTGGCTCGCTCATTGGAATATTCGCCGCGTTCTATTCCGGGCCGGTGGATAATCTGCTCATGCGCGGCATTGATATGCTCATGGCATTTCCGTACATGTTGCTTGCACTCTCCATTGTCGCGGTACTTGGCCCGGGGCTATTTAATGCCCTCATTGCTATTTCTATTGTGAATATTCCCTTTTTCGCCCGCAACGTTCGCGGCGCCACGGTTAGTCTCACACGCCTTGAGTACGTTGACGCGGCTCGTGTCAGCGGGCTTTCAGACATGCGGATACTCTTTGGCGAGCTGCTGCCTAATGTGCTTCCGGTTATCCTGATTACTATATCCACCACGGTCGGCTGGATGATTCTGGAGACGGCCGGACTGAGTTTCCTGGGGCTAGGTGCCCAACCTCCACGAGCAGATCTTGGGTCCATGTTGGGTTCC
>PXEI01000078.1 GCA_003564775.1 Spirochaetaceae bacterium | reverse complement strand
CCAGATGAAGCCTTACCTCACATGGAACGCGCGGTAGCGCGGGCCGAGGAAGGCGACTGGATTAGCCGATTCAATGCAGCCCTTATTCACCTTGAGCTAGGGCGTGCCGCCGTAGCCGTCCCTTTATTGGATGAGGCCCGCGACCTGGTAGAAAAAACCTCAGTAGCTGCGAACAAAACCCACCACCTTTCGGAAATCGTGTATCGACGTGCCTTGGCCGGTGCAGTTCTTGGTCAACATCCTCAAGCCGGTGAGCTTGCACGTGAGGCACTCGAGTTCAACCCTGACAACTTCGATGCTCGCCTTCTGCTTGAGAACCTTGCAGTCCACGCGCCCTAAGTGTTATGCTCCGGCCCGAACTACTCAACAAAGTGTGAAAAACAATGATTAAACTCAAGACTCCGGAACAGATAGAAAAGATTCGCACGGCATCTCGACTTGTTGCAGAGGTACTTGACGAACTACAACAGGCCGTTGCCCCCGGAGTAAGCACTCTGGAACTGGACACGCTGGCCCGAAAACTCATAGAACAGCGCCAGGGCCGACCTGCTTTCCTGGGGTATATGGGTTTTCCCGGTGCTATCTGCGCCTCGGTTAACGAGGCGGTTATACACGGCATACCGGACAAAAAGCCGCTTGTCAGCGGCGATATCGTAAGTATTGATTGTGGCATAGAGTTCGACGGCTACTATGGTGACTCGGCGGTTACCGTTCCAGTTGGGGAAATCCATACCGACGTGCAACAACTACTGGATATTACCCGCGAGAGTCTGCATCTCGGCATAGAACAGGCTCGACCAGGCAATCGCATTAACGATATCTCACAGGCGGTTTACCGTCACGTAAAACAGTACAACTATGGGGTAGTTAGACCTTATTGTGGACATGGAGTTGGCATTGATATCCATGAAGACCCACAAGTGCCAAACTATGTCGGCAGAGGTCCAAACCCGCGTCTGAAGGTGGGGATGGTTATTGCAATTGAGCCGATGGTCAATCTCGGTGTAGATGAGGTAGACCTTCTATCTGATGAATGGACGGTTGTGACTCGCGACCGGCGGGTGTCAGCGCATTTCGAACACACCGTTGCAATTCGCGAATCCGGGCCTGAAATTTTATCGGTGTGTGACAATTGACCTCCGACGACTTATATTTACCCAAGGGAGGCCTATAGTCATATGTCGAGCCGTAAACTGTTGTTCTCGCGGAACTTTTTTGTTTTTAATCTGGTGGCGCTCGGAGTCTTGCTTGGCTTCGTGCTGTCGATGATCCTCTTCTCCTGTTCAACACGGGTTCAGCCGTCACAACAAGCCCGTGCGGAGGAGTACGCGCTTCCCGACCCGTCGGGTATGCAGCACTCTTTCTCGGCCATTGCACAGGCGGTTTTACCAAGTGTGGTGAAGCTGAATGTTGAGGCAGTGCAGACGACGCAAAGCTCCCCAGGTCGCAACCTGCCATGGTTCGACTTCTTTTTTCAGGACCCCGACTCGGGCGAGAACCGTGAGTTTCGTACCCAGGGACTCGGCTCGGGAGTTATTGTTCGCCGTGACGGTGACCGCTACTATATTCTCACGAACGACCATGTACTGGGAGACGCGGAACGAGTCATGGTGGTACTGGACGACCAAACCGAGTATCTCGGTTCCATAATTGGTACCGATCAGCGACAAGACCTGGCGCTCATTTCGTTTGAAGCCCCAGGAAACAATATTCCTCTCGCTCGCCTGGGAGACTCTAACGACCTCTCGGTGGGGGACTGGGTTCTAGCTATTGGAAGCCCATTTGGTTTCCAGTCCACCGTCACTGCCGGAATTGTGAGTGCGCTTGGCCGACGCGGTGGCCCACAAGGGAACATCAGCGACTTCATTCAGACCGACGCCGCAATTAACCAGGGTAACTCCGGTGGTGCATTGGTGAGTATGAAGGGTGAGGTCGTTGGAATAAACACCTGGATTACCTCACAGACCGGAGGCAGCGTAGGAATCGGATTCTCCATACCCATCAACAATGCCCGCCGTGCCATTGACGACTTTATCGAGCTGGGTGAGGTTCGTTATGGTTGGCTTGGGGTCAGTATTCGTTCGGTCTCGGCCGATATAGTAACTGAAATGGGGTTACCGGATCGCAACGGGGCTATTGTGCAACACGTCTTTCGTGGCTCCCCGGCGGACACCGGTGGCATCCTGCCGGGGGACTTTATCACCCAGGTAAATGGAAAACCAGTAGCAAACTCAGACGAGTTGGTTATGGCTGTTGGGGAGCTGCTCGCGGATACCAACGCCGAGTTCAGCCTTATTCGTGACGGTTCTCCGGTTGAGCTTTCGGTCAAGATAACGGTGAGGGAAGATGAGCGCAGAATTGCCGATCAGAACCGCAACCTCTGGCCGGGTTTCAGCGTTTTTAGCCTCACCGATGCCGTTCGGCGCGAGCTTGAACTAGACCGGGGGGTGAGTGGTGTTTTTGTGGCGTCGGTTGAGGGGCGCAGCCCTGCATCAGCTGCTGGATTAAGACTTGGCGATATCGTGACTTCAGTGGCCGGAAAGGATATTAATGGAATGCGGGAGTTCTACCGTGTTTTCAATGCGGCAGCTCGTGAAAGCATTGAGCTGGAACTTCTCCGTGAGGGAAATGAACAGACCGTGACATTGTCCTGGTAACACGCATTCAAGAAAGCGCGAATTAAGGATTATTGCCGATGAGTAAAGAGTTTCTTCCCTACGATGTCGTTCGAAACAACTCCCTGAAGCTTGCGCGACGAATACATGTAGATGGATTTGTTCCCGACGTCATTTACGTCAGCCTGCGGGGTGGCGCCTATATGGGAAACATCATCAGCGAGTACTTTAAGGCGGTTCCCCGACAGGGACGACCGGTCTTCTACGCGGCGGTCGTAGCACGCAGTTATACCGATGTACACACGCAGAACCGGGTAATGGTGGATGGATGGACCTATAGCCCGGAGTTTCTGCGGACCGGCGACAAGGTACTGGTGGTTGACGATATTTTTGATTCAGGCAAAACCATCAACCATCTGGTTGAGAT
>PXEI01000106.1 GCA_003564775.1 Spirochaetaceae bacterium | reverse complement strand
CGCCAGCAGCGTTGCGGCCCGACCAGGAAGATCTGTTTCGTTGCCTCAAAGGGCTTCGCAAGAAGATTGCCGGTGAACGGGGGGTTCCGCCCTACGTGGTGTTCAGCGACAAGACCCTCAAGGTCATGGCTCGCAACCGCCCTGCCGATCCTGCTGCGCTGCTGCGTTGCCACGGAGTGGGCGACCGCAAGCTTGAGGCTTACGGCTCAAGCTTTTTGGCCGCTATTCGCAGCTTTCTGGCATCCGGTGAGTGCGACGAGTCGTAGAGGCCGCGACCTACAGTACCTCTTCAAGAATTGTGGTGAGGGAGTCGTCGCTCAGCTGCACGGGGTGGTTTTTCAGGCTGGTGCCGTTAACAATGGTGGAGAGGTCCTCCCTCACAAAGCCGTAATCACCAAGCCTGCCTACTGGCTGGGCCCACGACTCAACTCGCTCTACGACTGCAGCGGCCGAGTCTCCGACCCCAAGTAACTGTGCAGCCCGGTCGTAGCGAGGCACAGGTTGCACGCGGAGGGTCGCTCGCATAACCGGGCCCAGCAGCATGCCGCAGACCGCGCCGTGGGGTATATCGCGCAGTGCTCCAAGCGGTGATGCAAAGCCATGAACCACGCCAAGCCCGGCGGCCGCAAGGCACACACCGCTGAGGTAGGCTGCCAGGGCCATCTCGGCCCGAAGCTCCGGGGTGTCCTCGCCCTCAAGCAAGCGGGGGAAGGCCCGCCCGGCGTGGGTAAGACCGAGTTCAGCTAAGGTGTCGACCATTGGGTTGGTCTTGGTAGATGTGTACGCCTCAAGCAGCTGAGTGATTGCGTCGAGCCCACTCGCGCGCGTGACGTTGGCTGGACACCCGGAGAACAAGTCCGGGTCGAGTACGGCGAGCCGCGGTACGAATCCCGGATGGCGGAGCGAGTTCTTGAAGCCGTCCGGGCCGATCCGGCTCAGCACAGCGTTCATGGTGGCCTCGCTGCCGGTACCGGCCGTGGTTGGGAAGGCGATAACCGGGAGCGTGGTGCCGTCTGGTGTGAGATCGCCCACGCCCTCAAGATAGCGGGTGATGTCGAACGCGGGGGTGCTGGGGGCTGCGGGGGCGCGGGAGGCTCCGGGTGCCACCGAGGCCATGGCTGCCGCAGGCGGCTGCGTGCGCATGAGCGCTACACCGGCTGCAATGGCCTTTCCGGCGTCAAGCACGCTGCCTCCACCTACCGCAACTACAACATCGCTCTGCGGAGCTTGCTCGGAGATAGCAGCAATCACCGAGTTCACAAGCTCGGGGGACGGTTCGCCGCTTACACGGAAATCAAGATAGCTGACTCCCTCGGACTGAAGGGCCGATGTAACCAGGCGCCAATCCTCGCGCCGCCGTACCGAGTTGCCCCCGGTGACAAGAACCGGGTGGGTACATCCCCGTTCGGTCAGCAGGTCAGGCAGGCGCCTGAATGCACCTTGTTTGACGCGGAGTTCGGGCTGCGGTGGCATGTTCATGCTCATACCACACCCTCCAGGAGTTCAGCGCCCAGATCAGCCGCGCTTGGCAATTTCTTCCTGAGCCCAGCTCCAGGCGGCGACGGTGCGCGGAAAACCAACCGAGTTCATGCCCAGCACAACCGCGTGCTCAAGCTCTTCAACACTCATGCCTGCATCCAGCGCGCGGCGGACGTGGCTCTTCACCGCTGACTCAAGTCCCGCGCCAATGCAGACTCCCAGCTTCACAAGTTCCTGATCGCGCGCGTCCAGGGGGCCTGCGGTATCAAGCTCGGCCGAAATCTGTTGGTGCGCCGCGCCCAGTTTCGGGAATCTTGATAGGAAGTTTCTATAGGTCTCAGGGGCTTTGTTTGTTCCTTCACTCATTGTCAGGTCTCCTTATTGTGTTCTTAAGATAGGGCTCAGGACACCTGTTCGGCAATCCATGGATGCTGTTTTGCAAACCCGGGAAACATCCGATACTTAGACAATGAGTGCGAGCTCCAGGGAGAACGACGTGGGAAAGAATGCGGGCAAAGTCGCAGAGAACAACGTGGAGAACAACGCAGAGAACGGGGCAGAGAACGACGCCTTTTGGGAGTTCGCACCCGCGAATGAGTATAAGGTTCCGACCGAGGCGCTTGACGCGGTACGCGTGAGAAGTAGCTTTCTGGGCTTTTTGCGCAGGCTGACCCAGGGTGAGAAACCGAAGGAATCACCGCTTGACCCCACTGACGATCTGCTGAGCTTGAGCGGGGAAAGGCTCACCCGCGCAGTTCCTGCTCCTGACTGGGCTCACGCTGCAGCGCTCTTTGAAGAGCGGGTTCGACCGTGGCTCGAAACGGAGTCCCCATCGAAGTCAGTAGTGTTCTACGTAGCGCCACCGTACTCGGGACGTGAGGAAATTCTCCGGCACTGGGCACGGGACAATAAGGTGGCGGTAGTCAAAAATCCCAGTCCCAAATCAGTTTTAGAAGACCGGTCCACATGGTTGCGAGCCTGGCCCAAGAAGGGCCCGTGGCTCCTGCCGCAGCTTGAGCGATGCTTCCTGCGTCACGCTTCCGGGCTTGAGCTTGTGCGTGAACTGCTGGGTGCAATGATCTCCGGCGAACTGGGCCGCGGAATTGTTGGGTGCGACAGTTGGGCGTGGGAGTACCTCCAACATGTGTTGCCTGGACGTTCGTCCTTTACGCTGAGCGCGCGGGCCTTTGACGCCCCACAATTTCAGCGGATGTTTGAAGACGCTATCTTTCAACAGAAGGGGTCACAGGCCGCGTTCCGCCAGGCAGACAATGGTGCATATCTGTTTCCCGAACGTCAGGAGGGGGAGGATGTCGATGCAGCTGACGGCTTCTGGCGTGGCCTTGCTGCCCGGAGTCGGGGGAACATTGGTGTTGCAACCGCCTACTGGCAGCGTGCGCTGCGCACGCTGCCGGAGAAGGAGCTTGAGGAGCAGGAAGGTGAGTCGCTTCAGGGTGAACTCCGCAAACCCGAGTCCCTCCAAGCAAAGCGGGCGACTATCTGGGTCACTCCATGGGAAGACCTGTCGCAGCCAACACTACCTAAGGGGCTGGGCGACAGCGAACGTTT
>PXEI01000075.1 GCA_003564775.1 Spirochaetaceae bacterium | reverse complement strand
TATCTGCCCCAAAATCTATGAGCAATACCGAAATTAAGTGAGGAGCGACGACGAGATGTCAGAGCAAACAGTCACCGACATAAGCGAACTATTAAATCAGGAAAAATGGACACGGGCGACCTTAAACAACTATACCGTGCAGAACTTCAAGGAACTTGATGACACGCTTCAGGCTGTGTTTGAGAGCGAGAAAGAGGACGAGGTGCTTGCCGAGGCGGAAGAACACCTTCGTCACACCAAAAACAGCATTATTGCCCTGTATCTTTCCGGAGTGATCAGTGTTAAACGCCAGACCGTTGACGACGCTAACCTAATTGCACTTACTGAAATTTTCGGTGACAACCACAAATGGAACATCGTTGAGTATCTCTGTGAGCGCATTCTGGAGTACGGTGAGAATCGCGATGCGTTGCGAAAGCTTGCTATGTGTTACAGCAACGAGAACCAGCCGGAGCGAATGTACGAGGTATGGGAACGGCTCATTCGTGTTGACTTTGAAGAAGCCGACATAGTTCGTCAACTTGCTGAAAAGAAGGAAGCTGACGGCGACACCACCGAGGCCGTTGAATACTACAAAAAAGCTCTTCACCGTTACATCAACAAGAAACTTTTCAATAATATACGTGAAGTCTGGCATCGGCTTATTCAATATGCTCCAGAACAAACGGAGTTTTTCTACCATGCCGAGAACAAAATCGCTAAGGTTATCAGTCCTGAACGTGCTTCGCAGTTGCTGGAGGAGCTGTATCCTCATTTTCGCAAAGAGGCCGAGTGGGACATAGCTATTGAGATCCTCAAGCGAATTCTCCACCATGATCCGCGCAGTCCTATGGCTCGTAAAGAAATTATTGAGTGTTACCGTGAAAAATATGCAGACCATAGTCATCTTGAGGAATACGTCAAGCTATCTAACCTGACTCAGAGTTGGAGAAACATTCATGACGCCATAGCAGATTTTGAGAAACACATCTCCTTCGATGCAGGAAACTTTGTTTTCCATCGAGCCTGGGGTGTGGGAATCATCCGCGGGATAGAGGCCAACGGGCTTCTCATTGATTTTGCACGCAAACGTCAACACCGAATGACCTTGAAGATGGCGGTTAGCTCACTTGAGATCCTGGATCGTGATCATCTCTGGGTGCTGCGAAGCATCTGGAAGAAGGAGAAGCTTCACAAAAAGGTCAAGACCGACATCGAATGGGCACTCAAGACCGTGATAAAAAGCTGTGGCAATGCAGCCGATATTAAGCGAATTAAGGCCGAGATAGTCCCCGCCGTCTTGTCGCAGAACGAGTGGTCGTCCTGGAGCGCAAAAGCACGCCAAGTACTGAAGACCAACAAAGATTTTGGAACGCTCACCGATAAACTGGATCATTACGTGGTCAGAGACCAACCAATTAGTTTCGAGGAGAAGGTCTTTAACCGCTTCAAAGCGGAACGTGACTTTTTTGATCGCGTTAAGACCATTAACGAGTTCCTTGCCTACATTGACAATGAAGAACTATCCGGGAACGACTCGGACTTCTTCCGGGATATGTTTGACTATTTCGTGAGTTATCTCAAGGCTTCGTCCGGGGTCAACGAGTATGTAATCTGTAGCAACCTGCTTGTTCGACGAATTGTCGCCCGTTATCCTTTTATGAATCCCGGAATTGACCTTGATTTCCTCAATCTGTATGAAGAAATCACCGATCTTGAGGAACTTTTCAAGAACATAAACAGCTCCGATCTTAAGCGGGAGTTTATCAACAATGTGAAACGCACCGTTAAGGACTGGCCCGAGATCTACGTTCGGCTCTTCCCCTACTTTCTGTCGCGTGACCTCATTAATGACCTCGAGAGAGCTGAGCAGTTTGACAAGCTTGAGTACCTTTTTCACCGACTCTATGACAACTACCGCGATCTTCGAGAGGCCTATGTTTGGCTGGTGCGTAACTGTCATGAAGACAAGTGGTTTGAAAATCTCTCAATGCCCTTTGAAAAGGTGCTGATTAGTATGGTGCACCTTCTCGATATTACTGCACGAGATATCGACAATAAGAAAGAAACAACTCACAACCGAAAAATTCACAGGCAGATCCATTCGTTTCTGTTCAAGGACGAGATTCTGCGCCGTCACATTAGTACCGCCGATGAAAACTCACTTACGCGGCTCTTTACTCTGGTAAGTGACGTTAAGAATCTTGATCCAACACTGGTACTCAATCTTAAGCAGATTGTTCTTGATCGGTTCCCCGAGTTCCGATTTTATGGAGAGGATGCCAAGCCCAAGACGGCCGTCGCACGTGGTCTTATCACCACTCAAGGCAGCTACGAGAGGAAACAGAAGCAACTTCACCATATTCACAGTGTTGAGGTGCCAGAAAACTCAAAGGAAATAAGTCGAGCTGCCGCCTTAGGTGACCTTAAGGAAAACGCTGAGTATAAAGCGGCAAAAGAGCGTCAGGATATTCTGAACTCAACCGCCGCACGGCTACAGGAAGAACTTCAGACGGCACAGATTATGCGTCCTGATGAAATTGATGCCGGATCAGTTGGCTTTGGCACGAAGGTTACGCTTGAGAACAAGACAAGCGGTGAGACCGAGGTGTTTACCATTCTTGGGCCTTGGGAGTCCGATCCAGATAACGGCATTATTTCGTACCTCTCGCCACTTGGGTCTGCCTTGGTCAGTCACAGTAAGGGCGAGGAGCTGAACTTCGTGATCAATGACCGTGAGTACGTCTATAAAGTGACCGGAATTGATCTGGCGAGTTTTACCTGAAGTAACGCGTTAGCGCAGCGCTTGGACTCAGTTCATTGACTCAAGCGCTGCTCGCGCTGTGCGCCGTAAGGCCTGGTTGGTGGCGTCCTCGGCGATTGCTTCGAGGCGTTCACGTTGCGAGGTGATACGGTTCCTGCCGACTGCTCGTATACCGTACAACTGCATTGTAATATCCGGATGATCAAGAAACGAGATATATAACTCGTTCAGCTGGTTAGTGTCCAAGGTCGACAGGCTTCGTGCGGTATGATCCAGGATGCGTGAGTTGCGTTTGTCCCACTCGGCTGCGATCACCTTCT